>JADHSL010000006.1 GCA_016776925.1 Pirellulales bacterium
CCATGTCCGTTTCCCAAAAACAGCGATTCTGATGGGTCATGCTCGTGGTGTGATCTGCCTGGCTGCTGCACAAAAAGGAATTGAACTGCACCATTATCTGCCGAATCGAGTAAAAAGCATGCTGACAGGAAGCGGTCATGCTGGAAAGGAGCAAATGCAAATGGCAGTGCAGCGCGAGTTGCGATTGAAAGCTCGCCCTGAACCAGCCGATGCTGCTGACGCACTTGCAATTGCACTTGCCGACTTTTACCTCCGGCTTCGTGCATTGCCTGGCGTGCAGGCGCAGTTTCAAGACAACACATGAACATGTTGCTTTGAAACGCTTGAGTGAGTAGGTGTTCTTGGAACGTGTTGTGGCTTGGGATGGGAAAAAATGATTCGTAAAATTTCGGGAAGCCTTGAGCGTGTGGAGCCGACAGCTATCGAGCTGGCAGTTGGCAATATTGTGCATGAGGTGCTTGTTCCCGACATGGTGAGAAGCCAACTTCAGGCTAAGCTCGGTAGTGATATTTCTCTCTACACACTTGAGTACCTCGAAGGCAACCCAACACGAGGCAATCTTGTGCCGCGAATCGTAGGGTTCCTTTCGGAAGTCGAGCGAGAATTCTTTGAGCTGTTTTGTGAAGTCGACGGAGTTGGTGTTCGGAAAGCGTTGCGGGCCATGGTGCGTCCTGTCGGAGAAGTCGCGACGGCAATCGAAGAGCAGAACGCAACTGCGTTGTCGAAATTGCCTGGTGTGGGTGCGGCGACAGCTGAACGAATCATTGCAAAGCTCCGTCGGAAAATGCCAAAGTTTGCACTTCTTGTCGCCAAAGATTCTCCTCCAGGGGCAATGGCTGGAAGTGATGTACTTTCGGAGACGGCAGATGTTCTGCGAAGTTTAGGCCACTCTGAGGGAGATGCCCGGAGGCTGGTTGATGGACTTCGAGATAATGGTCGTAAAATAAAAGATGTTCAGGCCGCCCTTGAACTGATCTACAGGCAGACGCACGCAAAGAAGTAATCTATGAAAGATAGCCCTCGCCCGCGGTGCGAAGGCGATTCAGTCTGAGGAGGCTTTTGTGAGTGAATTTCGAGAACCATCGATTGAGTCGATGGAAGATTCGCAGCCAGAGGACCGTGTCCTACGTCCACAACGTCTCGAAGAAATGATTGGTCAGCAGGATGTTCATGAGCGGCTTGGCATTGCAATTGATGCGGCTCGGAAGCGATCAGAGCCCCTCGGCCACATTCTGCTCGATGGGCCACCGGGTTTAGGTAAAACTACATTTGCGACATGTATTCCCCGAGAGCTTGGAACGTCTTTGCAGATTGCCAGTGGGGCGGCACTTGGTGCTCCGAAAGATCTGCTCCCCTATCTTACAAACGTTGGGGAAAGTTCAGTCTTGTTCATTGATGAGATCCACCGGTTACCAATTGCGGTAGAGGAGTTTCTTTATCCCGCGATGGAAGATTTCCGTATCGATATCATTCTTGGTGATGGGATGAGCGCACGGACAATTAATATGCCGCTCCAGCCGTTTACGCTGGTTGGTGCAACAACGCGAGCCGGACTTATTTCGGCTCCTCTTCGAGATCGTTTCGTTGTTCGAGAGCATCTGGATTACTACAGCGTTTCGGAACTTGCCAAAATAGTTTTTCGATCAGCAGGAAAACTCGAAATGCCAATGGACGATGAGACAGCGACAGAAATTGCAGGGAGAAGTCGGGGCACGCCTCGTCTGGCGAATAATCGACTTCGCTGGGTGCGGGATTACTCAACGAGTCGGGCTAATCGGGTTGTTGATCTTGAGATAGCGAGGACAGCACTTGAGATGCAGGGAATCGACGAACTGGGTCTCGACGGTTTTGACCGCCGATACCTCGAGACACTTCAGCGTGTTTTTGGAGGTGGGCCGGCGGGTATTGAAGCCATTGCACACACGATGAGTACTGCTGTCGACACCCTTGAAGACGACGTTGAGCCGTTCCTTTTACGGTACGAACTCATTATTCGAACCCCGCGAGGTCGCCGTCTTACGGAGCGAGGAGAAGCACATCTCGGTGATGCCCCACCTTCTGGGCCCCAGCAGAAATTGTTCTGAAAGTATCCTCTGCCCTTGGTTGGAGTGAACGGTTCTTGACGGATATCACTATGGAACGTAGGTTTTTAGGGGTATCCAAAAAGCCAGCGTGTGGCTCATTTCATAGGTAAGAAGTAATTATGGCCGTCCCAAAACGTAGGCATTCAAATCGTAGAACTGGCACCCGACGGGCGCACGATTTCCTCACACCCAGGCAATTGTCTTTTTGTCCGACTTGCGGGAAGGCTATACCAACGCATCGCGTCTGTAGTCATTGTGGGTACTACATGGGCAAACAAGTAGTAAAAACTGAGGACTAGTCTCTTGGCGGACGAATCGTTCGCGCTGCTCTTTCCGGGCCAAGGCGCACAACACGTCGGCATGGCTGGAGCCTGGTGCTTTGATTGCCCCCCTGCCCTAAAGATATTCCAGCAGGCTTCAGAAGTTCTTGGGTATGACCTGCTTGAGGTTTGTAAAAGTGGGCCGGCGGAGCAACTCAACACCACTGCGGTCAGTCAGCCTGCTCTTCTGGTCACCAGCCTCGCAATGCTGGAAGTTCTTCGTCTGCAGAATGATACTCCGTTTGTGAGTGGGTATGAGGAATCTTTCACGGCTGGTCTTTCTCTTGGAGAATATTCGGCTCTTGTGCATGCTGGTGCCTTGGACGTGGAGTCTGCTGTGCGGGTTGTTGACGTACGTGGCCGTGCGATGCAGGCGTGTGCCGACGCCGAGCCAGGAGGAATGGTCGCTATCTTGGGGCTGGACCGAGACCGAGTAGAGGAGGTGTGTGGCACATCTCGCGGGAACGATGTTCTTTCAATTGCAAATGTTCTCTGCCCTGGGAATATTGTTGTTTCAGGAAGCCGTGCGGCCTGTGAAAGAGTAGCCGAGGAGGCGATGAAGGCAGGTGCAATGAAATGTATTCCGCTGGAGGTTGCTGGTGCGTTTCATACACAGCTTATGGAGCCAGCCAGGGATAAACTCGCAACAATTCTTGAAGAAATAGATCTTCGCGTCCCACGAATTCCAGTGATTAGTAACGTTGACGCGAAGCCACATTCTGATCCAGCTGAAATCCGTGGTCTACTTGCGCGTCAGGTCTGCGGTGTTGTTGAATGGCATGACTCAATGGAGTTTTTGCTATCGACGGGAGTGGGGAGCTTGTGGGAGGTTGGTCCAGGTCGCGTCTTGAGGGGTCTCCTCAAGAGAATCAACAGGAAAATGCCGTGCAAAGGCGTGATTGAAAGGTAACTGCGTTCAAGAAATCTGTCCTTAAGGTGGTGGATGTTCCGAACGTTGTGAGATGAGAAACAGACTCTAAAAAACAGACTCTAAAAAGTGGAATGGGGTGCATCGTATGGCCGAAACGAAACAAGCGAAGTCATTGCAGGTCGACTTGTCAGACCAGGTGGCTCTTGTGACCGGTGCAAGCCAAGGCATAGGTCGAGCTATTGCAGAGACTTTGGCAGCGAACGGAGCAACCGTGTGCGTCTTGGCACGGAATCAAGAAAAGCTTGCTTTAGTAGTTGAAGCAATCACCTCCGCAGGAGGCAAAGCCGATGCAATGCCCTGTGATGTCTCCCAGCCTGATGCGATTGAAAAGGTAGTCGAGACAATTGTTGAAAAGCACGGACGACTCGATATTCTTGTCAACAACGCGGGCGTTACTCGTGATACGCTCCTGCCTCGGATGAGCAACGATGAATGGGACGAAGTCTTGTCAACGAATCTCCGAGCACCCTTCTTGTTTATGCGAGCAGTGAGTCGTCCGATGATGCAGCAACGGTATGGAAGGATTGTAAATATTTCCAGCGTCTCGGGGATGATAGGAAACCCCGGACAAGCTAACTACTCGGCCTCAAAGGCAGGCCTCATTGGGCTTACTCAGACGGTGGCGAAAGAGTTGGCCGGCCGTAAAGTAACTGTGAATGCAGTTGCTCCTGGCTTCGTTAGTAGCGACATGACGGACGCCCTAGGGCCGGCCCTTCTCGATGTAGTCAAGAAACGAGTGCCGGCGAAACGGTTGGGTTTGGCAACAGAAATCGCCGAAGCTGTCGCGTTTCTCGCTTCTCCGTCTGCAGGGTATATCACGGCTCAGACCCTTGTTGTGGATGGCGGTTTGATCGGTTGAGAAGGCCTCATTGCCGTTTTTTTGAGTACGAACTGGACAGGGTGTGGCATCAGCCGGTATATCTTGCGTTCAGAGAATAGATTGTTTCGAGCTATTCAAACGAGTTTGTGGTGTAACTGCTAACAGACTTACACAATACATTTCATACCTTTCACGCGATTCCGATCGCGATTCAAAATATTTGGAGGATCAAACGTGGCATCAGTCCAGGATCGAGTGATCGATATCGTTGCTTCTCAGTTGGGCGTAAGCAAGGAACAAATCACTCCCGAGACATCGTTTATTAATGACCTCGGTGCCGACTCTCTTGATACTGTTGAGCTCGTCATGGAGCTTGAGGAAGAGTTTGAAATCAATATTCCTGACGATGCCGCTGAAAAAATTCAGACTGTCGGCCAGGCGGTTGAGTTCATTGAAAACAATCAAGGCTGATACGGTTTTTGGAAACATCACACGTTTGGCTTGGGGTTGATCAAGGACGACATGAAGCGACGGATTGTGCTTACTGGCCTCGGAGTAGTTACTTCTCTTGCCCGGCCGGTTGAAACCTTATGGAGTCGACTGCTCGCTGGTGACAGCGGCGTAGGTCCTATTTCCCTTTTTGATGTTTCGGGTTATCGAGTCCAATTCGCTGGCCAAGTTCAGTGGGATGGTTTGGCCGAAGGTGTTGCAAACGTAAAAGAGCTTCGACGGCTTGATCGTTTCACGCAATTTGCGATTGCTGCTGCCGCCGATGCGGTGCGGGACTCAGGTATCGATTTTGAGAAAGAAGAGCCCTACCGGTGTGGCGTGATTATCGGTTCAGGTATTGGAGGGCTGGCCGAGTTTGAGGCGCAGCATGAGCGGCTGCTGAAAAAGGGCATCGACAAGGTCTCTCCGTTTACAATACCGAAGTTGATCGTAAATGCTGCGAGTGGTCATGTCTCTTCAATCCATGGCATTAAAGGGCCAAATTTTGCAGTCGCTACGGCGTGTGCCAGTGCTGCGAATTCCCTCGGTGAGGCGTTGCGAGCGATCCGATACGGCGATGCCGATGTCATGGTAGCTGGAGGAAGTGAAGCTGCTCTTACTCCTATGGGTCTGGCGGGTTTTCAGAATATGCGGGCCCTGTCTTTTCGAAGTGAGGCGCCACAGCAGGCAAGTAGGCCCTTTGATAGTGACCGAGATGGTTTTGTGCTCGCAGAAGGAGCTGGTGTTGTTGTGCTGGAAGAACTTGAACATGCTCGGAAACGTGGGGCAAAGATATACGGTGAGTTAATGGGGTATGGAGCAAGCGGTGACGCAGGGCACATCACCCAGCCTGACGGGGAAGGACGCGGCGCAGCTAGAGCGATGTCGATGGCGCTTGAAGACGCGGGTGTAACACCAGAGTCCATTGATTACATCAATGCTCACGGGACAAGCACTCCGCTCGGTGATAAGGCAGAAACTTCAGCGATTAAGAAAGTCTTCGGTGAGCACTCAAAAAGTCTTGTTGTTTCAAGCATCAAGAGCCATCTGGGCCACACGCTTGGAGCCAGTGGCGGCATTGAATTAGTTGCCTGTGCAAAGGCGCTCCAACACAACGTGATTCCACCGACGATAAATCTTGAAACACCAGATCCTGAGTGTGATCTTGATTACGCACCAAATCAGCCGCGAGAAATGCCGGTTCAAGTGACTATGAGCAATAGCTTCGGATTCGGCGGGCACAACGCCAGTCTGGTGCTTGGCAGGCTTTCCTGATGTGCCCTGTGCGTTCTTGCTCAGTGAGTGGGTTGGGTGAATCTTTTTTGCGAGAAAACAAGAAGTCCAGTGTTGCTTCAAGCAGAAGAACGTAATCAGAAGCCAGCAAGTTTTTTTATGCGATGCTTTTCAGTACCTGATGGATTCAGAATAACGCATCGACTTGTAGTTGTGTTGTGTGTCGGCTGGTTATTGCTAGCCAATTGGATTTCGCAGCGTGCGTATTGTCAGCTTTCGTCGACTGCGGGACAGGTGTGGAAGATATACGACATCGAGCCTTTTATGCAGGTGGCTGGAAAAGGAAGTGAAGAGCACGTTGTGCACTGGATTCTTCAGCAGACGGGGTACGAGCAGTGGCATGGAAAACATGCGGCGTCTTTATCAGCAGATACGATGAAGCTTTCGTGTTACCACACCCCGGACATGCAGAAAAAAGTTGCCAATATTGTCAAACGATTTACTGCAGATGTTGCATCACCTCATCGTTTTCAGATTCGTGTTATCGGAATCGGATCGGTTCGGTGGCGTCAGCAGGCATCAGAGACGATGACGGCGATGCCTACTGCTACCGCAGGCGTTCAGGCATGGGTTGTACCGCGGGAGAATTCAGCAGAGTTACTCAATCGGCTTTTGTCACGGAGCGATGTTGAAGAATTACCTGTCGGCCCAGTTTTCGCGGCGAACGGTGTGCCTGCAACATTAGCCGGAGTTCGTGAACGAACGTATGTGCAAGACATTACGATCAATCCTTCGTTACCCAACGGGTGGCAGCCTTTGTCAGCAACCTGTCGTGAAGGCTTGAGTGTTGATGTTCAACCGCTTGTCTCACTTGATGGTGAGCTTGTTGACGCTGTTCTTCGCTGTCGGATCGATCAGATTGAACGAATGGCTTCAGTCACAGTTGCTGTGCCTGTTGGCAATCGTCCTGATGTAAAAATTGAGGTGCCTCAGATTTCGGCTGTGCGAATAGGCGAGCGGTTTCGCTGGCCAGTTTCTCGAACACTTGTAGTTGGTTTGGGTTTGGTGCCCTGGCCAGTACCGGGTCAGAATAAGGCGGCATCGGCAGGTCTTTTTACTGAAATCAAACGGAGCGATGCGATTGTTGTGATTGAGCCACGTCTTCGAAACGAAAAACCGCAACAGTCCGCTCCACCTCAATCTGATATAGGATGGATTGAGTCGGGTTCATTCAGTAGCTTTTTGTCATCTGGATCAGCATTCTGAATACCAGTGAAGTTGTTAGTTTTTACACAATCCCTTTGAAAACATTGTACTTTGGTTTCTTCTATGAACGTATCAGATCAGCGACGGGTTGTAGTGACTGGTGTGGCAGCTATTTCACCTTTTGGCCTCACCGTCGAGGATCTCTGGTCGGGTCTTACTGAGGGGCGTTCAGCTGTTGGGCCTCTGACTGCTTTTTCAGTAGAGGGATTGCCGTTGCGACATGCCGCCGAAGCGAGTTCCTTCACTGGACATATTAGTGAGTTTGGTGACCTCGATAGCACCCGAAAAAAGTCAATTCGGAAAGGCCTTAAATTGATGTGTCGCGAGACACAGATGGCAGTTGCAGCGGCCCAGCGAGCCCTTTCAGACAGCGGTCTTGAGACAGGTGCATCACCCACTATCTCCCCAGAACGATTCGGCTGTGTGTTCGGTTCAGACTATATGCTCACCATGCCTGAAGATTTTACGGCAGCAGTTGAACGTTGTCGTGGGGAGGATGGGCAGTTTGATTTTGAACAGTGGGGTGCCGAGGGTATTCCTTCAATGACACCACTTTGGCTGTTGAAGTATTTGCCTAATATGCCAGCGAGTCACATTGCTATTTTCAATGATCTTCGGGGTCCGAGTAATTCTCTTACTGTGCGCGAGGCGAGTGGTCATGTCGCTGCTGGTGAGGCTGCCATTACGATCAAACGAGGAGCTGCCGATGTCATGCTCGTAGGGTCGACAGGCACCCGCATCCATCCGATGAAAATGGTGCATGCAATTTTGAATGAGCAAGTGGCTTTAGGCGATAATGAGCCAGAGAAGTGGAGCCGACCATTTGATCGCGACCGAAAGGGAATGGTGCTTGGTGAGGGTGCTGCGGTTCTTATCTTGGAAGAACTTGAGCATGCCAAACAAAGAAATGCAAAAATGTATGGTGAGATTCTTGGACATGGAGCTGCGGCTCATACTTCGGGAATAGCCGTTGGCCAAAGGCAGTCTGTTGTACGGTCAGTCGCTTCTCGAGCACTTGCGTCAGCAAATATGCGCCCGGACAGCCTTGGTCATGTCCACGCGCAAGGGTTGAGCACAAGCGAAGGTGACAAGGAGGAGTATGCAGGGCTTAAAGAGTCCCTAGGCGAAACAATGGCCCATCTGCCGTTTGTTGCGGCCAAAGGCAACTTCGGTAATCTCGGGGCCGGAAGTGGTCTTGTTGAATGCATTGCGAGCATGCTGGCCCTTCAAAGGGATGCTCTGTTTCCGCAGAAAAATTATGAAACACCAGACGTGGACTGCCCAATACGTGCGGCAACTCAAGGCGATTCTGCCGGAGAGAGCTTCCTGAGCCTGGCAGTAACGCCGCAGGGACAAGCCGGTTCTCTCGTCATTGGGCGGTGCCCGGAAGGGGCCGCTGGGGCTGCTTCTTGACAGTTTGCAGTGCCTGTTTTACCTTCTGAGGCTAGGAAGGTACCTTGTCGTGCCTTCGTATTGGTTTGTGGCGTGCTGGTTTGAGGAAACGCTGAGATCGCCTTTATCGGGTGCTTTTTGATGGCCACGGTAACGTGGAGCGTCGACTTTTCCGGCACAACTTATGAGTGCCGGCCCCCGATCACTGCACTTGGAAGTTACGCTTGGCGGTAGTCGATTCATTTGGATCGGGTTAGTGAGTTCCGAGACACGCATGAAGCCAGAAGAAATTCTCCGAATTGTCGACGCAATTCATCGCGATAAAAACATCGACGAGGAGATCGTCTTCCAGGCGATTGAGTCTGCGCTGGTTACTGCATTGCTTCGCCATTATGGTGAAGAGGCAGAAGTTATCATACGAATTAACCGCCAGTCAGGTGCGATTGCCGGAACTCACGACGGTACAAATATTGACCCCGAAGAGATCACTGGCCGCATTGGTGCGCAGACCGCGAAGCAAGTAATTATTCAAAAGATTCGTGAAGCTGAGCGGGACTCGATTCATGATGAGTATGAAGAGCAAGTTGGCCAGATGGTGTCCGGACTTGTTACGCGTTTCGATGGTGGAGTCGCTACGGTTTCTCTTGGGGTGACCGAAGCAATACTACCTCGAAGTGAGCAGATCCCTGGTGAGAGCTTTCATGTAAATGAGAGAATACGTGCTACGATTTTTGAAGTTCGAAAATCAGGCAGTCGTGTCAAGATTATCCTTTCACGCATTCGTCCACAGTTGGTTCAACGTCTTTTCGAACAGGAAATCCCAGAGATCATTGACGGTGTGATCGAAATCCGCGCTATTTCTCGAGAGCCTGGTTATCGCAGTAAGGTTGCAGTGATTAGTTCTGACAACCGAGTTGACTGCGTCGGGGCGTGCGTTGGCGTCCGCGGGAATCGGATCAAGAATATTGTTGAGGAACTTGGTGGTGAGCGAATCGATATCGTTCGTTGGAATGATGACCTCCAGGTATTAGTCCCCAATGCTCTTCAGCCAGCAGAGGTGGATGAAGTTATTCTCTGCCAAATGCTTGGCCGCGGTATTGTTCTCGTCGGAGAGGATCAGCTGTCACTGGCGATTGGACGACGAGGGCAGAATGTTCGACTCGCCAGCAAGCTGTGTGGCTGGGATATTGAAATTATGACTCGTGAGGAACTCGACCAGCAGATTGAACGTGCTGTGGATGGGTTTTCGTCAATTGAGGGTCTTGAAGAATCAGTCGCTGAACGACTTGTTGGCGAAGGGTTCTTGTCATACGACGACCTCTCTGTCATCGAACCAGATGACCTGATGGAAATGGGCGAGTTGTCTGCGGAAGCAGTTGATGCGATTGTGAATGAGGCAGAAAATCGAGCAACCGTTGCTGAAGAAGCAGCTGCAAATGAGCGTCGGAAGCAGCGGGAACAAGAACATGTTGAGGAAGTTCCTGGAGAAGTCGAGGTCGGTGATGCTGAAGAGGAAACTCCACCAGCCGGTGAAGAAGTGCAGGAACAGGAGCAGGAGGCCACCTCGCTAGACGAGCCTTTAGATGCTGATGTTGCATCAGAGGACGCAAGTGAGGCATCAGCACCTCCGCAGTCTAGTTCATGATGTCTCAGGAATTTTTACAGTGCTGGCAAGGTTTTCTTTGTCAGCCACAGGGTACAAAAAAAGGTCGGAGTAACACTCGTGGCGGTTCGCATATACAGTCTTGCGAAGGAATTAAAACTCGACAGCAAAGAGCTCGTCGAGCTATGTACTCGCGCGGGTATTCAGGATAAAGGGTCTGCTCTTGCCAGCCTCGACGACACGGAAGTCGCTCGATTAAAAGAATTCATATCAGGCAAATCAAAATCGCCTGAAAGGCCGACGGCTACTACAGAGACTACGGCAACTCCAAAAGCACCCGCTGTGATGAAACGGGAGGATTACGTTGCTCCAACCGGTGCTGCCCGTCAAGGTCGACCGAAAGAGCTTGGCTCAAAAACTCCTGCTCCAAAGCCCGCTCCGCTGGGCAGGGCCGCAAAACCTACCAATGAACGCCCCAGTACAGACGACCAGGGTAATGAAGACTCGCCACCAATTCAGGTGAGGCCAGGAGCGAACCGAGGTCCACGATCAGGGAGCAAGCCAGCGCCTAGACCCACTTTCAAATTGCCCCCTATGCCGGCTGCAGGCCGCAAGCCAGTCGCGAAGACATCTGATGAACCAGCTGCGCAGAAGCCAGATGTAAAGCTTCCACTTGATGCAATTCGAAGTGCGAAAGCAGGAGGCACGAAGCCGCTTGCAGAACATATGCGAAAGCACGAGGACCGGCAGCAAGATCATGGAGGCGGGCAACGAGGTGGCCAACGAGGTGGGCCGCGAGGCGGCCAACGCGGTGGTGGGTTGTTGCGAGATGGAATGGCTGGTGGTGGTTTGGCTCCACCGCTTCCGCCTTCGGAATCTACCGGCCGACAGCGAAAATCAGGGAAAGGTGGGGGGCAGCGAGAGGATCTTCTCGGTGGTCGCGAGATGCGACAGTTGCACCGAAAGCGTCATGATCGGCGCGGCAGAGGAGACGATGATGAACGGTCGATGAGACGTCGTCGACCGCGTCAACGACGTGGCCCGTCCGTTTCAACCGCAGCACCTAGAAAGACAAATGCGTCAGTTCAAGTTCCGTGCACAGTGCGGGCGTTCTCTGAAGCAATCGGTCTTGCCGCGAGTGAAGTTCTGCGAAAACTTCTCAGTTTTGAGCTCGACATGATTCCTAACATGAGTACAACGCTCGACAAAGATACAGTCGAGTTGCTTGCTGCTGAATTTGAGGTCCAGCTCGATATCAAGACGGCAGAAGATTTAGAAAAAGAATTACTCGCTGGGTTTGATGCTGTTGATGAGGATCCTGCCCTGCAACAGTCTCGAGCACCAGTTATCACTTTCCTCGGCCATGTAGACCACGGCAAAACATCATTACTCGACAAGATTCTCGGAAGTGATGTTGCTGCAAGGGAAAGTGGTGGCATCACGCAGCACATGAGTGCATACACCATTGATCACAATGGAAAACCGATTTCATTTGTGGATACACCCGGTCACGAAGCATTCACCCAAATGCGTGCTCGCGGAGCAAACGTCACAGACTGTGCAGTACTTGTAGTTGCGGCTGATGATGGAATCATGCCTCAGACGGAAGAAGCAATCAGTCATATTCGCGCAGCGAATGTTCCGATTGTCGTTGCGATTAATAAAATTGATCTACCAGGGGCAGATATTGACCGAGTCTTCCAGCAGTTAGCAGCCAATGAGTTGCTGCCAACGGAATGGGGTGGTGACACTGAGGTTGTTAAGACAAGTGCGACAACAGGAGATGGTGTCGATGAACTTCTCGATACCCTTTTAACGATTGCCGAACTGCATGATGTTCGGGCAAACCCGGATCGAGCTGCCGCCGGTGTCTGCTTGGATGCTTCCATTCACGAAGGGCAAGGCGTTGTAGCTTGTTTACTGGTACAGAAGGGTACGCTTCAGGTCGGCGATGCGGTCGTCTGCGGTGAAGCAAATGGAACAGTCAAGTCGATGCAGGACACATTAAAGCATCGAAAGGTGAAGCAGGCAGGTCCATCACGGGCAGTCATGGTGGCTGGTTTTGATATTGCGCCGGGTGCTGGTGAGCGTTTTCAGGTTGTAGACGCAATTGCTCTTGCTCGCGAAGTGGCGTCAAAAAGAACTGATATTCGACGGCAGACGAATCTTTTGTCTGCTCCTGTGCATGTCACTTTTGAAAACCTGACAGAACGTCTTGGTACGCAGAAGACACCGACGCTCAACTTGATAATCAGAGCTGATGTTCGTGGTTCAATTGAAGCAATCCTGAAGGAATTGGAGAAATTAGAGCATCCCGAGGTGCGAATCCGGATTCTCCAGGCGTCAGTTGGAGGTATCAGTGAAGCTGACATCCAGCTTGCAGATGCTTCGGATGCTGTCGTGATAGGGTTTAATGTTGTTCCTGATGACCGTGCGAGGTCGCTTGCCGAGGATCGCGGTGTTCAAGTGCGTCGCTACGACATTATCTATCAAGTAACGGATGACTTGAGACAAGCACTCGAGGGAATGCTCGCGCCTGAGAGGCAGGAAGTGGAACTCGGTCGAGCGCTTGTTCAGCGGACCTTTTCGATCAGCCGAATTGGAGTCATTGCTGGTTGTCGGGTGGTTGGGGGTATTATCTCACGAAATGGTCGATTGCGAATCATCCGAGACAGTCGAGTCCTCGGTGACTATCCAGTCGATACGCTACGACGTGAAAAAGATGATGCAAAAGAGGTCCGGGATGGCCTTGAGTGTGGAATAAAAGTTGCAGGTTTTAATGACGTGAAGGAGGGCGACATCCTCGAATGCTATAAAATCGAGGAAGTTGCACGAACACTCTCGTGAGTACACGTAGACTTCTCAAGGCGGCAGAAGCGGTGCGGGAAGTGGTCAGTATGGCCATTCTTACGCAAGTTCGTGATCCACGAGTCCAGGATGTAACAGTGACCAGTGTCGAAATGGCCCCAGATATGCGTTCAGCCAAAGTCACGGTATCTATTATGGGAAGCCCCGCAAAGCAAGAACTCGCGCTGCGTGGATTGTCAAACTCAGCTGGTTTTCTGCAGGCAAAAATTGCAGAACGAATCGACACTCGGTATATCCCAAAGCTTCGGTTTGAAATGGACCAAGGCGTGAAGCATTCTCTAGAGATTGCCCGAGTTCTTGACGAGGTATTGCCAGGTTCAGATCATGAAAAAATACACAATAGAGAATCAGGTGCCTCTCAATCTTCAGAGGTTTCCAAACAAGACCCTCAGGATGATGCTGAAAGAAGTCTATGACTGCTAAGAAAAAAACAACAAAGTCAAAGTCTCAGAAGAAGAAGACGCCAGCTAAGGCCAAGAAAGCCAAGGTTGCGAAAAAAGCTTCAAAAAAGAAGACATCAAAAACCAAGACATCAAAAACACAGAAAAATGCTGCCAGTGGCATTCCGCGAAGTGGTGCCGCTAGTAAGAAAGCATCTGCTGAGAAAAAGTCTTCTAAGGTAAAGAAGGCTGCCGTTTCAAAATCCAAGAAGGCGCCAGCCGCCGTTGCTAAGAAAGGGTCTAAGGGTAACAAGAAAGCAGTGTCTGCCCCTGCATCCAAAAAAGCAGATGTCGAAAAACAGAAGCCAAAACTTACCGCAGCCCAAAAGCAGAAACTTGTTGAGAAAATACACACGGTGCTCAAGGGGCATTATTCGCCACAAGTGCCGAACACAACACGCCCTCTTCTGGAGCAAGTGCTTTTTGCGTGCTGCCTGGAAAACTCGCATTACGCTGATGCCGAAAAAGCATTATCGAATTTGTTGGAGAATGCTTTTGATCTCAACGAGGTTCGGGTGACTACTGTTGCTGAGTTGGCAGACTTGCTTGTTGACTTGCCCGATCCATCTCGTGCTGCATTATCACTAAGACGAGCTCTACAGGGTGTTTTTGAATCGACCTATAATTTCTCTTTGGAGCACGCGAAAAAACATTCTGTATCGCATGGCGTTAAGACGCTCGATAATCTCCGGTCGTTGACCCCATTTACGAAAGTCTTCGTAACGTCGACGGCGTTAGGGGGGCATGGTGTTCCACTCGATCATGGAGCAATTACCGTGTTGTATCTCACGGGCATGGTGTCTTTTGAAGAGTATCAGCAAGTAAATGCCCCTGGACTCGATCGAATGGTGACGAAGAAAATTGGTCGAGATTTCAGCTCTCTGTTGCATCAATTTGGAGCTGACCTGCTCTCGTCGCTCCATGGTGTGAAATCCAAGAAAATCCTTGGCGAAATATCTGTCGATATAAAAGAAAGAATGCCAAAGCGAGGTGAGAAATTGCCCGAACCACTCGTTGCTGCCCTCTCCGCAACAAGTGATGGAGATGTGTCTGAGCAACACCGGCCGGCTGGTCCTCAGGCGGCGCCTCGGCCCGCGGGTAAAACGCCACAGCCACCGCCAGGTTCTGGTCCAAAACGGGACGCTGACGGTACACCGATTGGAACTCGATCTGGACCGAAGCCTTTTGTTGTCAAGCCAAACAAAGCTCGCTCTATCACGATCAAGCCAGAGCTTGCCGCACAAAGAGAAGCGGCAGAGCGCGAGGCGTTGAAAGCGAAGTCAGATGCAAAAAAGACGCGCAAGGCTGATAGTAAGCCAACGAGTAAGAAAAGTGCTTCTGCGAAGAACCCCAAAACCACCGCTAAGCAGGCTTCGGGCCATACTCGGAAGTTAGCGAAGAAGAAGCCACGTTGAGCAATGGTCAGAGGTATGTTCACAGCAGTCTTTCTATAGCCTCTTGGAAGTAGGTTATTGAGGAGTACACAGAAGGAGTTACGGCAACGTGGCAGGCCATTCCCATTGGGCGAATATTTCACGAAAAAAATCGCTTATTGATGCAAAGCGAGGGAAGCTTTGGAGTAAGTTGGCCAAGGCCATCATCGTCGCTGCAAAGCACGGCGGTTCTGATCCGGATGCGAATCTTCGACTCCGCTATGCCATTGATGCAGCTAAGGCTGTGAGCATGCCAAAAGATAATATTCAGCGTGCTATAAAAACTGGCTGTGGAGAGTTGAAGGGTGGGAACCTCGAAGAGTCGGTCTATGAAGGCTACGCGGCCGGCGGTGTCGCAGTTCTGTGTGAAATTCTCACAGATAATCGGAATCGAACGGCACCAGAAATTCGTAAGTTATTCGAACTCTGTGATGGCAAACTTGGTGCGACTGGGTGCGTTGCGTACTTGTTCACGAGGACAGGAATGGTGCGAGTTCCCAGTGATTCTAGTAAAGAAGACCATTTTTACGAAGTGGCTATAGAGTCTGGTGCAAACGACGTCGCCTCTGTTGAGAGCTACTGGGAGGTGACGTGTGACCCGCAAGTCATGACTGATGTGGTAGCTGCAATCACAAAAGCTGATTTCGTGGTTGAATCAAGTGAAATCATTAGGGTTCCCGCTACAACCGTCGAAATTGATGATGTCGCAACGGCACGTAAGGTACTGAACCTCATGGAGCGGCTTGACGATCACGATGACGTCCAGAGTGTTTCTGCAAATTTCAGCATTCCAGATGAAGCAATTGGTCAGCTTGAGTAAGTTTGACAATGAAGTGGCAGGTGGAGTCACTATTCGTTTTTGTCAGTGACTTCTTCAGTGTGGTCGACAGATGGCCAGTAGTCTTCAAAATCAAATTCTGGGCTGTTGTCCAAATCGTGGCATTCGAGGCAATTGGAAATTACTTTTTGCTTACTTTCCGGCGTGTCGATTGACATGGCAAGTTCTTCCCGAAGTCTTTCACGCTCAGTAAGGCTTGCACGAACATCACCTCTTTCAACGGCTGCATGAGCAGCGGCAGGACCATGGCAATTTTCACAGCCATTGTGAGCAAGGTGTGGTGTTTTCTGCATGCTGAGAAAGCCACCTTCAAAGGGTTCAAATCTCTGAGGTGCCCAACCGACAACGTGGCAGGAAAGACATTCCGGGTCACCGTCTCTTCGTGGCTCTTGATCTTCCAGAGTTGTAAGTGCATATGAATGAGAAGAGTTTTCCCAGACTTCGTAGGCATAGGTATGACAGTCCCCGCATGCATCACTTCCAGCAAATCGACGACCAGTCTGATGTCGCACGGGTGAAAGGCCTAACCCCGTAAGTCCGAGCGATTCAAGCTGCCGCTGGTACGTAGCAAGTAAATCGATCATGTCTTCGGCTTCACCCCATCGAGCATCAAGTGGCACTCGTTGGCTCTTTAGCGGGTCATCTTTGTTGTCAAAGAAACCGATTGTCACAGCAAACATACCTTTGTGGCCGAGCTCTACGAGTCTCGCCCCATTTTCTAAAACAGGAAGTTTTGAAGGTGGCTCATCGGCACCTCCAGCGGTAACAACGATATCAAACTGAGGGAAAGACTTGGCTAAGGAACGTGCCTCTTCGGGATTTCCCCATGAGAGAAGTACATAGTGGTCGCACAGACCGGGCTGCATTAACTTGACGACTTCTTGGAGTGCTGCTTCCGCGGCGGTAACTTCAATTGCCGCGTTGCGGATGTCTCCGGATTTACTGTTTCCGAGCACCGAGGTAATGCCAATACGAAGACCACCAATTTCGACAACACGAAATCGAGGAGTAATGTTCGCATCGAGCCCAAGTAGGCCCACATTTGCACTGAGGAAAGGAGTCGGTTCGTTACCAACGGGTGCAACAGCTGCAACAAGTTCTTCTGCTGGTAAGCGTAAGTCTGCAGGTCCAAATCCAATGCCGCTATAGCCCATTTGTCGTAAGCCATCTGCAATCGATTGGTATTTAACCTCTGCCTGCCGGCCAAACCTCTTCACAAGGCCACCCAGATCGACTGCCACAACAGGCCAGCCCTCTGACTTGAGTGCAGTTAAGAAATTCTGTCGTCTACTAAGCCCGCCTTTTTGGTTTTCTTTTCCAGTGCAGCCACAGGGTTCTATGTAACCATCAAGTTCACCGGTGATAACGAGGACGGCCTGAGGAGTAGGCCAGTCGGTAAAGAGGCTTCCGTTTCGCTGCCTAAATTCTTCTTCAACCGTATCAGAAATGCCTTGCCCTCGATTGGGTGTGGCGGCGGATACTTTGGCCGAGAATATGCCAACTGATGCAATTGCAAGAAGTGTAATGCGGGCACATCGGCATGTGATTGACTGCAGAATAATTTGTAAATGACAGCGCATAGATGTATGAGGACCAACAAAGCTTGAACTGCGTTCGTAGATAGACACAACAAAACCTTTCCGACCATTATTATCGACTGCATCCCAGCAGATCGTTCACTATTCGGCAATGGCAACGCACACCGGAATCTTTAAAGTGGGTGTGCTGGGGTGACCAGTTTCCAGAAGGATATAGCCCTGCTCGGCGGTTTTGGTACATAAATTATTTGCTGGTGGTGCTCCTGGCGGAATCTGGATTTCAATGCCAATCCGAACAACATCTCCCCCCCCTATCTGGCTAGGAGGATCGATTTTGACATTGAGGCCCTCTGGAACAATGTCGACGACACGAGGTCGCACGTTGTCACGAAATTCGCCCTTTGCCGTCAGAAAGATCTTCGTGTTCAGGCCAGTTTGGCTGGATACCGTTCCCAGCCGCAATGCGTTGTACGTGCGATCCCATTTGCGGCCAACAAGCATGAGGTCCCCACTGACGATGCCCTCTACTGGGACGACAGCTGTAATGTCTTCCTCGTCGAGAGAAAAAGAAGCCTCAACAGATGTCCTGATCATTCCCAATGGCAGACCTGGCGAGATATCAATAGATAGAAGGAAACCACCCTTTGCTTCCGGTTCATCGTGTAACTCTTCTTGTGTAAGTGGGCGATCCTCTATACCTATTCTGTCAGCAAAAGAATCATCAGCGATTCGGCACTTTTTGAGACGGGGGAGTTGGTCACTAAAAGTGTAGATTTTCACCTCGGCCTGAGATGCCGTATTGGCGGAAATTCCAGACATCACAATGCCATTCGGTTCGGCCTTCCATGTTGGAATCACGGTACCTTCAATGGAGAATGCAATTTCTGGCCGACCTGTGTCGTTTGTAAGTATCGAGGCACTCTGTCGGAACGGCCCCCCTTCACCTTTGCCTGTCCATTTTATCCGCACGACGATCTCATCACCTGCTGAAACATTTCTGCTATTTTTCCCCTCGCCCTCACCCTCGAAGTCACTCACAGTGCACGTGCAACTTGTTGTTCCTTTCGTGATCAGGAGGGGGGCTGTTCCTGCATTACGTACAACAAAAGCGTGACTGCCGGTGCCACCGAGGCTTACTCGACCAAAGTTATAGGTGGTCTCAGAGGTTTGCGCCACCGGTCGTGGACCAGATGACTTGGCTGAACGAGTCGCGAATGCCCCAGTTCGTAGAGGCGTTGTTGTCGCCCTCAGCAGGGCTGTACCTGAGCCAGTCAAGCTGCCAAGTAGTGCAGCAATGATCGCAACGGACCATGGATTTGGCAGGTTAAGCTTCATGATGATGAACAGACCTCGTGAGCATGTAAACGCCGCATATCTTTATATACTGTAGGACAGGTCAAATCACGCGCGGCATAAAACATATTAGTACGAACGGCTAATGACGCTTCTTCGGCTCACGGACTTGCCCGTGTAAAGGCATTTCCCAGGATCCTCATCCCAGTCCATTGGAGTGCACCGGACGGTGACCTTAAGCGGGTCGAGTGCTTCAGCAACAGCAGGGTCATCCGCGACATGAACGTATGCAAAGCCAGCAGTGTCTTGCTGTGAGACATCAAAAAATTCTGACACCTCGGCTTTTGTGTCAATTCTTGATGAGTGGCTGTCACGAAAATCGACTGCTTTCTTCAGCACGTTTGCTTGTACGGATTCCAAGAGATCAGCAGCCTTTTTGGGAAAGTCCTCCAGAGGCATTGTGAGCTTCTGTTTCGGTGGCTCGTCGCGACGAGCGATACTTACTGTACCTGCTGCCAGATCACGGGGACCAATCTCAACGCGAACAGGGACCCCTTGTTTGATGTGCTGCCAGACCTTGTCACCTCCACGCATGTCACGGTCATCGATTGTGACACGAATATTTTCATTTCGCCACTGAGATTGTTCCAACTGATCCTTTAGTTTGTGGCAGCAGTTCATGACAGAAGCTTGATCTTCATCTGATCGGTAGATCGGTAATAGAACAATCTGTTCTGGCGCTATGCGAGGGGGCAGGACCAGCCCATCATCATCGGCATGCGTCATGATAAGGCCTCCAATCAGACGAGTTGAGACGCCCCAAGAAGTCGTCCAGCAAAAAGCTTCTTGGCTTGTCTTGTCCGTGAAGGTGATGTTCTGTGCCTTGGCGAAATTCTGCCCAAGGAAGTGTGACGTTCCGGCCTGAAGTGCTTTTCCGTCCTGCATCATTGCTTCTATCGAATACGTTTCAACAGCACCTGGGAATCGTTCGCTGGACGGCTTGGGGCCTTTCCAGACAGGTATTGCAAGATCCTGTTCAGCGAACGTTGCATAGATGTCGAGCATTTGCAGTGTTTCCTGAATAGCCTCTTCTTCTGTTGCGTGGGCCGTATGTCCTTCTTGCCATAAGAATTCAGCAGTACGAAGAAAGACTCGCGGACGCATTTCCCATCGAACAACATTTGCCCATTGATTAATTAGGACCGGAAGATCTCGCCATGACTGAATCCATTTTGCATACATGGCCCCGATGATTGTTTCGCTTGTTGGTCGGACGACAAGCGGCTCTTCGAGTTTACCTTTCGGAACGAGACGGCCGTCGGCATCAAGTTCGAGCCGATGGTGAGTGACAACAGCACATTCCTTCGCAAAACCTTCGACATGTTGTGCCTCTTGTTCCAAATAAGATAAGGGAATGAATAATGGGAAGTAGGCATTCTTGTGCCCTGTCGATTTGAACATGCCATCAAGAATTCCTTGCATCAGTTCCCAGATGGCAAATCCATGCGGTTTGATGACCATGCAACCACGGACGGGGGATGACTCAGCGAGTTCGCCAGCCCGTACGACCTGCTGGTACCATTCCGGGTAATCTTCCTTACGGGTAGGTGAAATTCCGTTTTTAGGCATGGTAGCGGCAGTCTTTTTGGTGAATGGTGGTATGAATCGGTCTTAGGGATTTCCTAGATGGTGGTATTGTAGCGAGTTAGTTGGCGGTTGAGATAGTTTGGTAATAGACTAAGACCCTACATTGTTCAGGTATCCGGCAAGCACCGGCCTGCCGCCTCCTTTGCCGTTCATTCATATGTCTTCACCACAGTCCTCACGGAATGTCTTTCCACCGCCAAGAAGCCGTCGCAAATGCGTGACAGAACTTGCTCCTCAGGTCACAATCGATCAGGTTTTTTTAGCAACCCGCAAACAGCTTCGGCCGAATCGCCACGGGCAATTGTATCTTCAGGTTGAGTTGGCGGATCGCAGCGGAACCATTACCGGACGAATGTGGAATGCCTCGGACGAACATTTCGAGGCCTTTTCTGATGGAGATTATGTTCGCGTTGCCGGTACGACGCAACTTTATTCAGGCGCGTTACAGATCATCCTCACTGAGGTGGATCAGGTCGATCCAACGCGTGTGGATGAGTCAGCTTTTCGGGTGTTGACACAAGACGCTGTTGCTCGGCTACGGCAAGAACTCAATGATTTTGCAGCAACGTTACAAGAATCTTTGCCGAAGCTTGTTTTTGAAGAAGTGTTATCTGACGCGGCGTTGATGGAAGCTTTTGAGAGATGTCCAGCTGGTATCAAGCATCATCATGCGTATGCAGGTGGGTTGCTTGAGCATGTTGTGATGTTGTTGCGGCTAGCTGATCGAGTTGCTTCGCTTTATCCGGAGCTTGATCGAGATCTTCTGCTTGTCGGTGTACTTGTGCACGACATCGGGAAGACCGTAGAACTCGAAAATGAAAAAGGCTTTTCGTATACCGACTCAGGTCAGTTGCTCGGTCATGTTCTGCTTGGAATTCAGATCGTCGACGACAAAATACGCAAGATTGAAGAGAGAGCGGGTCAGCCTTTTGATCAGGAGGTTTCAAACCGCATTAAGCACATGGTGGCGAGCCATCATGGTGAATACGCGTTTGGAGCTCCCAAACTGCCGATGACATTGGAAGCAATAGCGCTTCATTTTATCGATGCACTTGATGCAAAACTGATTGGTACGTTGCAGCTTTTTCAGTCAGAGGCCGCTATTGATGATGGCTGGACACAATACCATCCAAACCATGGGCGAAAGTTTTTCCGAGGCCGTGACGGCAGCCCCTCTTAATAAAGCGGAGTAAAGTCACCCTCCTCCGCACAAATCTAAAGAAAAAGACATATGGCCAGGACGTTGGTGGTTGGGCGGTTTAGTCGCAGTAGGCAAGGCTATGGATTTGTGCGTCCGGCTGATGCGCGGCCGGCTGATCGAGATGCTGATATTCGGGTTCCGCTGGTAGCCTCTGCAGATGCGGCAGACGGTGATACTGTTCGTGTCAAAATCACGAAAGAGCGACATGTCGGAAGGCCGGGACTCTCCGGCGAGGTGGTCGAAGTAATTCAGAGACGCACAACGCGTTTCGTTGGTACGGCATTTCAATCAGCCGAAGAGCATTGGGTTCAGCTTGATGGTACGCAGTTTCCACGACCTATCTGGGTTGGGGATCCAAGTGCAAAAGGAGTTCGGGATGATGACAAAGTAATTGTTGAACTCATACGCTTCCCAAGCCCTCTGCAGGATGGCGAGGGAGTAATTGTTGAAGTTCTTGGGGCCTTCGACGCTCCAGGAGTTGATACGCAGACTGTCGTCGCTGAGTTTGGTTTGCCCGGGCCTTTCCCCGAACGTGTTCTAGAAGATGCTCGACGACAAGCTGATACTTTTTCTTCTTCTGTTCCAGCTGGTCGACAGGATCTTACTGATGAGATAATTGTTACAATTGATCCAAAAGATGCTCGTGATTTTGATGATGCAATTTCACTCACGCGTCTGGAGCGAGGCCACTGGTTGCTCGGCGTTCATATTGCCGATGTTGCCCATTTCGTACAAAAGGGTTCGGCACTCGATCAAGAAGCCCTTGCCCGTGGTACCAGCGTTTATCTACCTGATCAGGTCATCCCTATGCTGCCTGAGATTGTTTCAAACAATCTTGCGAGCCTGCAGCCGGACCGTCTTCGTCTCGCCCGTACGTGTTGGATTGAATTCTCTGAGGACGGGGTTCCAGTTCACACTGAAGTTCAGCGAACGGTTATCAAGAGTTGTCGTCGTTTTACATACGAAGAAGTAGATGTGTTCCTTGCGGATCAAAACACCAAAGAAATAGCCATGAAGGCATCGGTTCGTGAACTGCTCGGGAGAATGCAGCGACTTGCTTCTATCTTGCGAGATCGGCGACTGACGCGCGGTGCGCTCGAACTCAATATGCCTGAAGTGAAGATTGATCTTGACCAGTCGGGCCGAGTTGCTGGTGCTCATGTTGTTGAAAACACTGAGAGTCATCAGATTGTGGAAGAATTTATGCTTGCAGCAAATGAGGCCGTCGCCGAGAAAATAGCTGCTGCAAAAGGAAAGTTTCTACGACGAGTTCACCCATCACCAGACCTGCGGAAACTGCGACAGCTCACAGAATTTGTTCTTGAGCTTGGTTTTGAAGTCGAGTCACTTGAAAGCCGCTTTGAATTGCAACGGTTGCTCGGGCTAGCTCGTCATCAACCAGAAGAGCATGCAGTTCACTATGCAGTTTTAAGGAGCCTCTCGCGAGCAGTGTATGCTCCTCTAGACGAAGGACACTATGCCCTTGCCAGTGATTGTTATTGTCATTTTACATCCCCTATTCGTCGATATCCTGATCTGACGATCCATCGGGCACTCGACTTTCTCGAAGCCGGTAAGAGGCCCCCTGATGACCACCTTGAGCAACTCGGAGAACACTGTTCGGAGCTCGAGCGACGGGCTGAGGCGGCGGAACGTGAATTAATAAAGCTCAAGCTCCTGCATTTTTTGAGCAGTCGTGTTGGAATGGAGCTTGATGGTGTGGTGACAGGCGTTGCACGATTCGGCATTTTTGTTCAAGGCATTCATTTACCAGCTGAAGGGTTGATTGAGACAGAAGAATTACCGACCGATCAGTATCGTTTTGATCGTTCGTCTCACACGCTCAGTGGTCATCGACCCGGAAATATATACCGATTAGGTGATCAGATTCGAGTATGTGTGAGAGAAGTTGATCTCGGAAAGCGAAACCTTCTCTTTGCCCCGGCATTGGGAAACAATGAGTCGAGAAGGAAACAAAAGAGTCGTCGTCTTGCGTCGTCACGACGGAGTCATTCCCGCGGAGGGAAAAAAAGTGTTCGGCAGACTGAGAGGCAGCGAAAAAATCATGCGGAGAAAGGACCAAAATCTGCGAATCAAAAAAAAGCAAGTGATCAGGGAACCAGGCGGAAGAAATCAAAACGGCATAAAAGCCGGTAAGGCTGGTTGCTTTAGTTAGAACTCGTACAATCAAGGTCCCTGAAGAGTCTATGTCTTTGACCAGTCTTTCCGTCGCCTTTCCAAAAGGATTCATTACATAAATGCCGCAGCGAACACCTCTTGCCGAATGGCACGAAAATAATCGTGGACGAATGGTCGATTTTGCTGGATGGTCAATGCCCGTTCAGTACTCTTCAATTGTTTCCGAGCATCTTGGCACCCGCAAAGGGGTGGGGGTTTTTGATGTGTCGCATATGGGACGAGTTGCTGTAGAAGGGAATCAGGCAGCCGAATGGCTGGATTCTATGTTGACTCGGCAGGTTGTTGACCTGCCGGTGTGTCGAGCCCGTTACACATTGATTACTGGCGTAGCTGGTGAAGAAGATAACGTCCAGTTGGATGGAGCCCCTGTCATACTTGATGATGCTTTGGTAACCCGTCTTGCCGATCAGAAGGACGGATCCCAGCGATTCGTCCTTGTCGTGAATGCCAGCAATCGGCAGCGTGTCGTCCGCTGGCTTCAGGCTCGTTTGCCGCCAGAAGGCGTCACTCTCAATGATACGACAGAAGACTCCGCAATGATTGCCGTCCAGGGGCCACTGGTGTTTGGGCATACGGCAGAGGATGTTTTTGCGGGGCCTTTGGGAAGTGTTTTTGGCAAAAAAGTTCTTCAACAACTTGCTACCCTGCCAAATTATGGCGTGCTCGAGACCGAATTAAGCGGAGAGCCGGTTCTCGTGAGCCGAACGGGCTACACAGGAGAGGACGGAGTTGAAATTATTCTGGGATCATCGCAAGCGTTAGGTTTATGGAAGTGTCTGGTTGAAGAAGGTAGCGCTATTCCTTGTGGCCTCGGTAGTCGCGATACCCTGCGGCTTGAGGCTGCTATGCCGCTTTACGGTCATGAACTGTGTGAAAAAACTGACCCCTTTTCAGCAGGTCTTGGATTTGCGGTGAATATCGATGGTCGAGAATTTCCAGGTGCTGAAGAAATGCGAACACGTCGTAGCTCGAGTGATCGCTGTCGAATTGGTCTGGTATTCGAGTCGCGTCGAGCAGCTCGAAGCGGTGATCATGTCCTGGTTTCCAAGAATGGGACTGACTCGATTTGCGGAGAGATTACGAGTGGGAGTTTTTCACCAACATGTGAACGAGGAATTGCTTTGGCCATAGTTGATCGAGCGATTGCTGAGCAGGAATGTGAACTTGAAGTACTGGTACGAGGCGTGCGACTGCCGGCAAAACTTGTTTCCCTTCCATTTTATCGTCGACATCGCCACGATTGACGCACCGTATTAGATCCTGGTCTGTCTAGACATCACTAACCTTTGGAGAAATGCTATGGAGAAGTCTCGCCGCTACGCAAAGTCACACGAATGGGCACGATTAGAAGATGACGGATCGGTCACAGTCGGTATTTCGGCGTACGCCGTAGAAGCACTGACTGATCTCGTTTTCATGCAATTGCCCGACGTCGGCGCGACAGTGACTGCTGGAGAATCTTTCGGTGAGATCGAAAGTGTGAAGGCAGTGAGTGATCTTTACGCACCTATTTCAGGAACGGTGGTTGCTGCAAACACGGATCTGCCCAGTCAGCTCGAAACG
Source organism: Pirellulales bacterium (assembly GCA_016776925.1). Classification (GTDB taxonomy): domain Bacteria; phylum Planctomycetota; class Planctomycetia; order Pirellulales; family UBA1268; genus UBA1268. The sequence goes on from JADHSL010000006.1 coordinate 25,159, forward strand.
CTTGGTAGCGATCCTTACGGAAGTGGATGGGTTGTTCGTGTTCAGCCTGATTCAGTCGAGCAACTCGAGGCATTAATGGATCAGGAAGCGTACGATAAGCTCATTGGAGGTGAATGAATTTGTCAGGTTCCAGCAAGTCTTCACCAAATAAAAAACAGCGGATTGGCTTCTCTGTCTGGCGGGATCCCCCGGCATCTGGTGGATGGAACATGGCTGCTGATGAAGCGATTGCGCGTCGGTCTGAGGAAACGAATAGTGTGCTTATGAGGTTATACGGCTGGCACCCGCATACGGTTTCACTCGGTAGCTTTCAGCGTTACGTCGATTTTTCTGAAACACCGGAATTGTCTCACTGGCCAGTTGTTCGTCGGCCAAGTGGAGGTGGTGCAATCATCCATGGGACTGATCTCACATATGGTCTGGCAGTTCCTGGTAGTCATGACTGGAGTCGAGGAACTGAGAAGCTTTACGCCGCAGTTCACGGCGCTCTTGTTGAAGAACTCAGCGAACGTCATCTCTCGGCATACATGGTGGAAGCTCCGGGTAGGGAAACGGAGCAAAATTTTTACTGCTTCAACCGCCGGGCATTCGGAGACCTTGTTGTAGAGCATGCAGCAGCAGGTTCTTCGCATGGTAATCATAAAATACTCGGGAGTGCGCAGCGAAGACTCTCTGGGGTCGTCTTGCAACACGGTAGTCTTCTCTTGCATAGAAATCCTCATATCCAAGGTGTTGGTAGTCATCTGGGGCTTGGAGATGTACTTCCAGCAGGCTCGGGCTCAGTAAACGAAGTTGTTGACGGTTGGCTTCAACGCCTGGCGGATCGTCTGCATGGAGAATTGATTGCGGAGACAGGGCCTTCATACGTCAAAGAAAATAAAGACATCATTACGCGGACAGAAAGATACGAAAGCACAGCGTGGCTACAGAGACGCTGAAAAGCATTACCGACACAATCTCTGTGGGTTTGCCCCCCTGCGCACCCCGCCGTTTAGGGGGAGGTGACCTTTGCCGCTGGACTTTATTGCATCGAGTTGATAGCGTTACTAAAACGAGTTGATGGTTTTTATTTTGTCCCGATCATTTTGGCTCGTTTTTGGGGAATTGGAACATGACACGTTATCGAGTTAGGTCATATGATCACCAAATTATTGATCGCCTCCGGCAAACGCGCTGGACGGGCGATTTCAATGAAACGGGACAAATTACTTATTGGTCGTGCAGAGGAATGTGATCTGCGGCCTCTTAGTGAAGAGGTTAGTAGGAAGCACTGCGCGATTATTAAAAAGGATGATGTCCTTTGGGCAAAGGATCTTCGCAGTAGGAATGGGACTTTTGTAAATGGTCTCCGCCTTAGCGAGCCAAAGCAATTAGCTGATGGTGACCTTGTTCGTGTGGGATCTTTAGAACTCAAGGTTTCTGTTGCGGTTGAGCCCAAACTCGAAACCGAGGAAGACATTTCTAGACTGTTACTGGGCGGCGATGACCCTGCCGGCATTCATGACACGACGCGATCAATTGACGCTTCAGGTGATGACTCTGCACTTGTTCATGGTTCCAGTGAACCGAAGGGTAAGGATGCCGCTGAGGCAACGATGATTTCTTCTGCAGGTGTTGTTGATGAGGACGATGATTCTTCAGCCCATGGAAAAGCCGTTGAAGAAATTCTGAAATCCCGTACAAAACCTGGAAATTTGCCGAAGTCGAACAAGTCAGATGGTTCAAGTCGGGAGGCCGCATCCGATGCCCTGCGGAAATACTTTGGTAATCGGTAGTTCCCCAGCCGCTTTGCTTGGTCGTTGATTTAGGCACAATTCATACAATCCGACCGTTCGCGAAAAAATCGCTATTTTGCCTGCCCGCTTCTGTTGGGATGAGCAATACTTCTTAGCCGACCGGCATGACTGATTGTTTTTGAACTCTCTCATGTCGAGAATTCATTGGAATATTCGGTCACAAAACAGGCTACGTACAAATAACATTGGAAGAGATGTAATGACAAATACGAAAGAAATAGCATCAAGAAGGCGGTCCATCGATCCAGCGACGTGTGAGCGTGACTATGACTCCTCAGAGGTTGAATTCATGCAGGCCCTTGAACAATATAAAAATGACAGTGGGCGACGATTTCCAACATGTAGCGAGATACTGACAGTACTGCGTTCACTTGGATATGTCCGGGTGATGCCTTGCTCTGTGGCAGCTAGCTAAATCTCTTGTTCTAGTCAGTTTTACAAGGAATATTCGGTCTTGCCCCGGTGAAGTGCCACGCGATATCGTCTTGTTTTTCATAGAAGTCTGCGGACTGTACGTGGAGCACAATACATTGAGAGACGGTAGGTTTTTGCTTTGTCGAGCGATGTCCGGCGTTTCTGTGATCGGCATGATCTGTCTCAGTCTGCTATCTGGCTGCGGCAGATTCATGCAATCTGACTCTGACAAAGGTGTGAGCCTTTATCAGCAGGGAAACTATCTTGGCGCGGCGAATTCCTTCCAAAAAGCACTTGAGAAGCAGCCCGGGGATGCGGACTGTTTTTATAATCTTGGAGCAACCTACCATCAGCAGTCAAAACTTTTTGGTAGGGCTGGTGACCTTCAGACAGCTGAACAGTACTATCATCTTTGCTTAGCAAGAAATCAGAATCACGCAGCATGTCAGCGAGGGCTTGCAGTGCTTCTGGTTGAAACGGGGCGTACTGGAGATGCTGCGACACAACTCGAACAATGGGCTGCAAGGGAGCCCGCTAACCCTGAACCGAAAATAGAACTTGCCCGGCTTTGTCACGAGCAGGGTGATAACCTGGATGCAGAAAATTATTTAATCGATGCAGTTTCAATTGATCCGGACAACCCCCGGGCACTCGTTGCACTTGGTCAAATCAGGGAGTCTTCTGGTGATACGCAGCAGGCACTTGCAAACTATTCAAAAGCGCTCGAATTAGACCGAAACCAGCCAACTGTGGCTGCAAAAGTGGCTACTCTTTCGACAAGTGGTCCTCCGCCGGTCATCGCAGTTGCGCCTCCAGCCGGCGGATCACCCTACTCTCCGCGGTGATTCCGCCAAGAAACGGTAGCCCGTTGACCCTGTAGGTGGGGGGGCCGTACTCTTGTGAGTACGAGTATTTTTGTTGCGTTCCTTAAAGTTCCCTCGGAAGTCGTTTTCGAGGGGGACACACGTGACGCTGTGAGACAAATCATGCCTGCGGTATGCCGGTGGGTGGTGGTTCATTTGTATGCAGGCAGTGACGGAGAAATTCATGGCGACGGTTGCTGATAGGGTATTTAACTTCTCAGCAGGGCCTGCAGTATTGCCATTGCCAGTGCTCGAAAAAGCTCAGGGGGAATTGCTGGCCTTGCCAGGCGTTGGCTCATCAGTGCTTGAAATCAGTCATCGTAGTAAAGCATTCGATGGCATTCTTGATCGTACGCTAGCGGGTCTGAAAAGCCTTCTAGGAATTGGTGAAGACTATGAAGTTGTATTGCTTCAGGGAGGAGCGAGTCTCCAGTTCTCTATGGTTCCGATGAATTTTCTTGCGGGTCAGTCTGGTGCTGCCAACTACATACTCACTGGAACATGGGGCAAAGGAGGGCTTAAGGAAGCAAGTCGGATTGGTAAAACGCATATTGCTTGGGACGGCAGCACGAATGGGTACAACTGTCTGCCAGCAGCTGATGAAATTACGCTCTCAGAATCCCCCGCGTATGTTCATGTTACGAGCAATGAGACAATCCAAGGAGTGCAATGGCAGCAGATGCCATCAGTCCAAAATGCTCCACTGATTTGTGATTCATCAAGTGACTTTCTTTCTCGACCGGTTGATATTTCACAGTATGGAATGATCTATGCCTGTGCTCAGAAGAATGCTGGAATTGCTGGAGTCACAGTCGCAATCATTCGTCGCGATCTGCTTGCCCGTTCGCGGGAGGACTTGCCGGCGATGTTGGACTACCGAACGTTTGTTGAGAAAGGATCACGACCGAATACGCCACCAGTGTTTGCCGTGTATATTTTAGGTTTGGTTTGTGAATGGCTGATGAATGAAGTTGGTGGTTTGAATGCTATTCTAGAACGCAATACGGCTAAAGCTACGAAAGTATATGGAGTGATCGATTCATCAAGCGGCTTTTATAAAGGGCATGCTTGTCCTGCAAGTCGTTCCCTTATGAACGTGACGTTTCGTCTTCCTTCAGAGGATCTAGAAGCAACCTTTGTGAAAAACGCCGCCTCGGAGGGCCTCACTGACCTTAAGGGGCATCGGTCAGTGGGTGGTATTCGGGCAAGCATTTATAATGCTATGCCGGAAGAAGGAGTTGAGGCTTTGTGTCAATTTATGAATGATTTTAAGAGTTCTCATGGATAGGTGACCTTCATTAGCTTATTCGGTGTGTCATCATTAGGATGCGTCAGAAAGGGCTCATCTTGATTTTTAATACTACGTTGTGATCCCTACTCAAGGAGTGCCGGTCTCGCCCAGGTGCAAACAAACTATGCCATCGATAATCGTGCTCGATAAACTTAGCCCCGATGGGCTTGCTCTCCTTGATGCGGCTGGCCGGTTGGGGATCTCCTATGAAGTGAAGACAGGTCTCTCCGGTGAAGAATTAAAGAATGTGCTGGCATCTCATGACGGAGCCATTTGTCGTAGTGGTGTTAAAATAACGGCAGATGTGTTAGCAGGAAACCATCGCCTTCGTGCAATCGTACGTGCTGGGGTTGGTACAGATAATATCGACAAGCAGGCTGCAACTCGCCAGGGGATTGTTGTGATGAACACTCCGGCAGGAAATACAGTAAGTACTGCTGAGCATGCGTTTACGTTACTTCTGGCTCTCTCTCGGAATGTAGCTCCTGCCGATGCGAGCCTTCGTGAGCATCGCTGGGATAGAAGTAAGTACATGGGGGTTCAGCTAGCAGGCAAGACGCTTGGTATTGTTGGTATGGGACGTATAGGGCAGGCAGTGGCTAGTCGCGCCCGTGCTTTTGATATGAGGGTCGTGGTCTATGACCCCTTTCTGGCAGCAGAGCGGGCAGGTGAGCTTGGTGTTGAATTGTTTGGAAGTGTTCGGGAAATGTTACCGGAACTCGATTATTTGACTGTCCACACGCCACTCACGGACGACACTCGTCACTTGATCGGCAAGGAAGAGTTGTCTTTGCTCAAGCCTGGCGTGCGTTTAATTAACTGCGCGAGAGGTGGAATCTATGATGAAGAGGCGTTACTCGAGGGTCTTGAAAGTGGCGTACTGGCCGGGGCAGCGCTTGACGTTTTTGAGACCGAGCCGTGTACAGAGAGCCCGCTGTTTGGACGGCCTGATGTCCTTGTAACACCACATCTTGGTGCGAGTACTGAGGAAGCACAGTCACAGGTCGCTATTGAAGGAGTAAATTTACTCACTGATTTTCTACGAACTGGAACTATTCGTCATTCGGTCAACTCAAGCCCGATTGACCCTGCAGATCTTGAAGGTCTTCGTGGTTTTCTTGATCTTGGGTGGCGGCTAGGCATATTGTTATCGCAACTTGATGATCAGCCACCCAAAGCTGTTTCAATTGCATACAGGGGAGAAATTGCATCGAGGAACACTCGACTTATCACGGCCGCATTTGCCGCTGGATTGCTTGAAACAGCACTCGAAGACGTCAATATCATTAATGCGGAGATGTTGTTGAGGGAGCGAGGAATCGAGCTTGTAGAGCAAAGTAGAACTGACCCCGGTGCGTTTAGTTCAGTCGTCGCTGTTGATCTTGTTGTCGGGGATCATGTTCACCGCGCGGCAGGAACTCTTTTTGGGCGATCCATGCCCAGGCTCGTTCAGCTTGAGGGGCATCGTCTGGAGGCGTATCTTGATGGAACACTCCTGATTTTCATGCACGAAGATGTTCCAGGGATCATTGGGAATGTCGGTACAGCGTTTGGCGGAACTGGTGTTAATATTGCTCAGATGACCGTTGGTCGTTCGGCACCTGGCGGTGACGCGATTGGCGTGCTCAGTCTTGATCAGGAGCCGTCAGAAGAGTCGTTGTCGAATGTTCGGACGTGTGAAGGGATACATTCTGCAAAAATATGTAAGTTGCCAATGGCTGGGCAACTTCCCTACTGGTTAGCCGCTGGATCGAACGGCTCAGACGGGAGATAATACAAAAGAACTGTGTTCCGTCTTACAGCTAGGTTCAATGTTTCGGTTGATTTGATCCATCCTTGAAATGGTCCAAAAGCTATGATGGAAGGGCCAGCAAAACTGTTGTGTTATTCCGTCCGGTTTGGTTGTGCCGGTTGTCGGCTTGTACTTCTTTTGTCTATCTGTCTACTTTTGATTAGCCTCGTTGGAGGTAGTGTTCAGGCAGAATCGATGCTGGAGCAATCAGCTTCACGGCTCATTACAGCTCTTGGTGAAAAAGGCTATCACGATACCGCGATTGCCGTACTCGACCAACTTTCTCGCAATGAGGCGGTGTCGGATTCATTCCGGCAAAAGATTCCTTTATGGCGTGCCAATGAACGTGTGGCCGGCATCCGTGAGACTTCAGATGCAGAGCAAAGGCAGCGGGCCTACGAGAGAGCGATCAGCGATTTCAAGCACATCCTTGAGGGTCACCATGATCTATCCGTTGCTGCCGAGGCAGCCTTTCAATTGGGAATGGTCTTTCTTGACATGGGGAGACTTTCGAGGAACCAGGCAGCCGCTGTCGGGAAAGATCTCAAAGAAGCTCAGCGATTCTTTTTGTCTGCCGTTGATGCGTTTGTAGGGTCACGGTCAGGCCAGACGGCTCTCAGTGCATTAGAGAAAGAGCTTCAACACGTCGAAGAGCTCATTGGTGAATATCGAGGGCGGCGAGTGATTGCGCCAGATGGTCGTCGCAAACTGAACCAACTAGAGCAGAGCCGCGAAAGGCTGCGGGGTCGTCGCGTGCAGGTTCAATTGCTTGCAGCCGAGGCGTTCTCAGAAATGGCTGAATGTTTTGAGCAAGACTCAAAAGAATGGAGCCAGAGTCTCGAGGAGGCTTTGCGGCGGTATCATGCAGTGTATCTGTCGACACCAACCCGTTCCGCAGGATTGTGGGCACGGCTTGAGGAAGGGAAGACGCTTCTTGCTCTGGGGCGGAAAAAAGAAGGGCAAGAAGTCTTGATTGAGATTACGAAATTACCAAGTTCAGAGACATTAATTTACCAGCTACGAGTGAAGGCAGTCGACTCATTGCTTGCCAGCTGGACCAACACTACGAGCTTGAAAGATGATGAACAATTTGACGAACGGCTTCGGCAATTTGTGCTCGGCGAGAGTCTAGTATCTCCGCTCAATTCAGATTATTTGGCAATGAAGTATCGTTCAGCTGAATTGCTTTGGCGACGGCTGGAGGCATCGTCAGTAGATTCAAAAGATGCTCGCAAGTCCCTGCTGGCTGATGTCAGGATTCTGGCTCGAGACGTTGCTAAAGCTGGTGGTATCTATGCTGCATCCGCAAGAAAATTGCTCGAACAGTTAGGACGGCAGGACGCAGCATTTGCTGACCGACTCGGCCGTAGCTTTGTTGCATCCTTTCGTCACGCTGAAGAAGTCTTGGAACAGTACCGCACGAATCCATCAGAAACACAGCGATCAACAGCTCTCGCGGAACTTCAAGAGGTTCTGAGGATTGCGCCCAGCCAGCCAGCCGAAGATCAAGAACTGAAAAAAGAGCAACTGTCACTTCTGCGGTATCAGTTGGCACTTCTTTTTTACGAGGATCAGCGTTACCACGAGGCTGCTTCTCTGGGCGACTTTCTTGTGAAGTATTCGTTGTATGAACCTATATGCCAAAAAGCAGCTATTCTCGCGTTAGCCAGTTGGCAAGCTTTAGTGACACAGCAGAATGCACAGTGGGCTGATAGTGCTACGACCCAAATAGGTGAACTGGCATCAGTAATTATGCGGCGATGGCCTCGTGACCGATGTTCTACCGACGCCGCAGAAGTAAGCATCAACCTTGCGTTGCGAAATGGGAATAGTGCAGCTATCAAGAGTGTTCTGTACAGTCTCGATGAGGATGTAATTGGACGGGGTGAAGTGCTTGTGCGCGGTGGAGTGGCACTATGGCATCTCTGTCAGAGCCCTGGTAATGGACAGGATAGAACATCAAGCGGACTGAGAACGGAATGCGTGCAGCATGCAAGCGAGGCTCTTGATGAAGGGTTTGCAGCCATCGATGAAGTAACGTCGATGCAGGGTAGGACCTTCGAAGTTGCTGTGGCTGGGGCTATTGCACGTTGCGAAATTTCTTTGTACTTGGGGCAAGATGACTCTCTGGATCTTTTTTCACTGCTTACTCATGCCGGCTATGGGCCTTCGCGGGTTCTTCGAGATTCCTCAAGGGAACTCCCACCTTCAATTTATGAGCCTGGCTTGCGTGTGTGTGTTCGGGCCTTTTCAAAGCTTCAGCGATATGACTTGGCAATGCAGTCAATGCAGGCCTTGGTGGAGAACATATCTTCGAATAAAGAAGCAAGGCTTCGGCTTGTTGGAACATCTATTTCAGTCGGGAAAAAGCTTATCGAAGCAGCAGAAGAACGTAGAAGCCAAGACAATGCATCAAGTGAGCAGAGCAGGTTTTCGGACGATGAGATTGAGTTTATTGAGCACTTGCTTGACTTTACGAAAGATGCCACAGATCAACTAGAGGTGATGTCCTGGGTGGCGATCACTCTAAGTAGGCTTGGGCTTCCAGGTGATGGTCTCGTTTCTCATGTTCCCGAGAAAAAAAGAAAGTCCTTTCTCTTACAGGCTTCTGCGACAATAGAGAAAATTCTGTCACATGGTGAACTTCCTCAATCAGCAATGACTTCCTGGCGACGTGAGTTGGTAGCCGTAAGGTCAAATCTTGGTCAGTGGGAGGAGGCCGTGGAGCAGATGAGGGTCATATTGGCAGATCAACAGAACAAACGGTCACCAGTGCTCCAGCAATATGCAGCGGACTTATTTCAGAAGGCGGCACAGAATTCACAGAGTCTTGAACAGGCACGAGCGTATTTCCGTTCGGCGATTGTCGGCAGTCGGGTGATGTTAGAAGTTGGTGAAAGTGTCGTCTGGGGTTGGGGTTCACTTGCGAGTCGAGTTTCAAAAGCAGCATTTGGCTCACGTGAGGGTGTCGCTGACAAGATGCAAGAAATTTATTTTGAGTCGCGCTTTCGACTCGCGGCCTGCCGACTAGCATGGGCGCAGAAGGAGGTTGACGCTGCTATCAAGACTCGCCTACTCAAAGAGGCTGAAGCCGATATAAAAATTGAGGCTCAGCTGCACCCAAGCCTCGGCGGTGACGTATTAAAAGAAAGGTTTGAGGCGTTGCTGGAAGTAATCCAGCAGGAGTCTCTCACGATTTCAAAGACGAGATAAAGACTATGAAATACAAATATCTAGAAAAAAACCCAAGCCGAATTTTAGGACTGTTTGATTTGTTTCTCAGGCGGCTTGTGGTCTGTTGCATCTATGCCGCATCGCAAAGCGGAGCAAGCGTTGACGCGGCGGATCAGGTGGTCACTCGTAACGAAACGTTATTTGGGAAAATAGAATCTGTGTCGACTGAAGCGGTTCAGTTGCTCCCTAGAGGCTCTGCGAGTGCTGCTCGCGAAATAGGCGTTTCAGATGTCGTGATGATTCAATTTTCTGATGAACCGCAGGATTTGATTGAGGCAAAAAGGCGGCTTGTAAAAAATAACTTTGTCGGCGCCCTCGAAGCCATTCAGCAAGTCGATGAAGATGAGATTCAGAGTGCTTCGGTGGCGGTTCGTGGTGAATATGCATATGTCCGAGCAGTGGCTGGCGGTCATGTTGCGATGGGCGTTGCTGGGAAAATATCCTCGGCCCTCCGTTCTATAAAAAATGTAATCGACCAGTTTACGCGTTCAATTCATTACTATGAATTACTCGAGGTTGCTGGAGATCTTGAGCAAGCCCTTGGACGATATGATGAAGCTGCGTCATGGTATAAGAAAATTGCGATCGGCCCCCCGCCTATGGTGGTCCGTGCAGGAAGGCTTAAAGGAGATGTTCTAGCTGCGGAAGGTCGGCACCTAGAGGCAATAACAGAATTTGAAAAAGTGCAGTCAGTTGATCTGGTTGGGGGCTTTGTTGAGCAAGAAAAAATGATGGCATGTCTTGGGCAGGCAGAAAGTCTTCTTTCGTTAGGCCGGTTTAGTGAGGCAGCCTCTCTTATTCGTACCATGCTTTCGGGATCACACCCTGAAGAAGTACCTATTGCCACGACTAATGTATTACTCGGGAACGCGTATAGCCTCCTTGGTCGATCGCTCGCAGAGATGAAACAAGATCAAGATGCCTTAATTGCATATTTGACTGTGGATTTGGTGTATGGCGATGCCCCTGAAACGCACGCGGAAGCACTCTTTCAGTTGTTTCAATTGTGGAATAGTGGGGGCTATCCTCGACGGGCGGAGGAAGTACGAAAAAGATTGATGAAGACCTATCCGCAAAGTACTTGGGCTACTGATTTGAATCCGTCTACTAAGTAAATCCGCGTAGCATGTTTGATCGCCATGGAGTACAAACAGTAAACTTCAGGCAGTCCTCAGGAAGATCTTCTGATGCAAGATGCACTTTAGGATGAGTGATCGATTAGGGCTTATGTGCCAGAAAGCAGGGATGTTCACAGATGCAGTTTTTCAGGAATCAGTTGCGGCCTCAGGGTCATATTTTTGTAATCGGAATAGTCTTTCTGTGGTCGGCTGGTGCAGTAGCTCAGGTGGCCGACGAGAGTCAGCCTGTTAATCCAGAGGCTGGAGTAGAGATTGGTGCAGCGATTGAGCCTGCAGCGGTTGAGCCAGTCATGCCTGAATCAGATTTGGGTAGAGGTGGCAACGATGTGATTCCAAGCGCACCAGATAATTTACTTGTCTATTACATAAAAGCACTTGGTGCGACTTTTGTTATTGTTTTTGTGGCTCTTTCGTTCGCGCTTGTTGCGTTGCTTGTCATGTGCTTCTTGCAGTTACGCCGTACGGTTCTTATGCCCCCTGAACTTATTGAAGGATTCGAGATTCATCTGGATAAGAAGGAGTTTCAGCAGGCATACGAACTTGCAAAGGCTGACGATTCCTACCTTGGTCGTGTGCTTTCTGTCGGCCTTGTCAAACTGCAGGTGGGTCGGCAGCAGGCGTTTGATGCAATGCGTGAAACACAGGCTGAGGAAGCGATGCAGCTCGAGCATAAAATCAGTTATGTGTCTCTCATCGGCGCATTGGCACCAATGTTTGGATTGCTTGGAACGGTGAGTGGTATGGTTAGTGCATTCACCGTTATCGCTCAGTCTGCAACTCAGCCAAAGCATCACGAGCTGGCGAGTGGGATTTCGCAGGCACTTGTGACAACGCTCATTGGGCTTTGGATAGCGATTCCTGCTGTGGCCTGTTTTAGCTTATTTCGTAATTGGCTTGAGCAACTCAATAGTGACGTGGATACCGAAGCCGTGCGTCTTATTTCGAAAGTACCGTTGACTCAAAAGTAGTGTCACGGTGACAAGAGTAAATCGAATCTACGGGAAATTTTTCAGTGATACGGAGAAATAATGGGCCAGCTGTAGTTGAGAACGACATGACACCCATGATTGATGTGACGTTCCAGTTGATCACCTTTTTTATGTTCGTATTGAATTTCAGTGAGGCAGAACAGGATGAACGTATTCAGCTTCCGTCGAGTCAATTAGCGAAGCCTGCAGAGGGAGTTGTTGAAGCGCCTATAACCATGCAACTCACGGCAGACGGTGGCGTTTTATATGCTGGTGAGATCATTCCAGTCGATGAAATTGGAGGGTCGCTGCAACGAGAGCGAGATATTATTGTGGCAGCTGATAAAGATCCAAAACGTGCAACGGTTATTGTTCGAGCAGATGGTCGGGCGAATGCCGGTGACGTGCAGCGAGTTATTCAGATTTGCCAGGAGCTTGGATTTCAGAAATTTGCGCTCCGTGCCCTTTACAAGCCGGACTGAATGATGCCCCCTCCCCTTCCCCGTCGACGACTTGAAAAAGTGGCGGTCAATATGACCCCCATGATTGACGTTGTATTTCAACTGATGATTTTCTTTATGCTAACGTTTAACATTATCGCTCCGGAAGGAGATTTTGATGTTCGTATGCCACTTGGGAAGTCTTCTGCAGAGCCTCCTGATGACCTTCAATTGCCGCCAATTCAAGTACGTTTGGCAGCAGATCAGGAGGGCACACTCGCAGGGATTTCGATGAACGGAGAGCCCGTTCTAGATTTCGGTGATCTGCGACAAAGAGTAGCCAGCTTTGTTGATGTTGCTCTCGAGAGTGGAGCGTCACTTGAAGATGTTGAATTAGAAATTGATTGTGACTACGAACTTAACTATATCAATATTATTGATGCAATCACTGCAGTATCTGGCAGGCTGGAAGATGGGCAGCTCATTGAAATGGTCAAGAAAATAAGTTTTGTTCCACTTCAACGACAGCCATAGTTTTCCCAGTCCGGGTTGCTCAGCTTCTTGGATGGTATTGCAGATGAACACTCTTCAGTCGTCCAGAATCGACGTGAGTGTACCGCTGTGTTGTAGCTATGCTGGCGTGCCCTAGCATTTCCTGAACGTGTCTCAGATCAACTCCACCGGCTACAAGATGAGTGGCAAAGCTGTGTCGAAGAGTATGGGGTGAAATGTTGTCGGCAAGGCCTGCAGAGGTGGCATGCTCGCGAACAATTTCCCAGATTCGCATTCGCGAGAGTCTATTGCCCCTCGTGGACACAATGACGTAGTTCTGTTCACTCAAGCGAGACACAAATTGAGATCTGTGATCACGTATCCACTGTGAGATCGCAGCATGAGCCCGCTGTCCAAGAGGAACCACCCGTTCTTTGTTCCCTTTGCCACGGCATGTGCAGAATTGCTCCTCGAGACGGAGATCGTCTAGCTTGAGTGAAGACACTTCCGAAGCACGGCAACCGGTGGCATAGAGCAGTTCTAAGAGGGCACGGTCACGTGAGCCTGTAGCAGTAAATCGTGACGGGCTGTCAAGCAAGAGATCAACTTGACGCGATGACAAAACGGCGGGGATCGTGTCATCGGGGCGAGCCAAGACAAGTTGTTCGGCAGGGTTGTCCGTCATGATTCCTTCAAGTTGAAGGAAAGAATAAAAGCACCTGAGTGTGGCTGCTTTTCTTGAAATTGTGGCTCGAGATTGTTTCTCATCAGAGAGTGTGCCGAGGTACTCTCCAAGGTCTTGGATCGTTGTTGTCAGGGGAGAACGGCCACTGAGCCACGCTCCAAATGATTGGAGGTCACGTCGGTATGCCGACTGGGTGTTCTCGGCGAGGCCTCTTTCATGACGGATGAAGGCAAGAAATCGTTCGATGAGTTCGTCGATACGAATCGTCGAAAGAACCTTGCTCTGCGGGCCCTTAAAAGCAATCTTTCGAATGCGTGAGCGTGGCGCATTTTTCTGCTTCTTGATGCTCGTGCCTGGTTGCTTTTTTCCCATGGAGTTGATTCATCTGAGCGGAAAAAGGAAATCCTCAAATCAACTCCAGAAATCAAGGGTCGTACCCAAGGTTCGGCGCGAGCCAACGCTCGATCTCTTTTTCTGCCATCCCTTTTCGAGTAGCGTACGATTGCACTTGTTCACGAGTGATTCTGTCTACAGCAAAGTATCGGCTTTCCGGGTGGCCAAAGTAGAGGCCGCACACGCTTGCCGCTGGTATCATCGCAAAGTTCTCTGTGAGACTCATGCCAGCAACATTTTCTGCATCGAGTAGTTGGAATAAGGCCGGTTTTTCTGTGTGATCCGGACAGGCCGGATAACCGGGAGCAGGACGAATACCGCGGTACTTTTCCGCAATAAGATCATTCGTTCCAAGCTGCTCTTGTTTCCCGAAACCCCAGTCCTTTCGTGCTTTTTGATGGAGCCATTCTGCAAACGCCTCAGCGAGTCGATCAGCAAGTGCTTTAACCATGATTGAGTTGTAGTCATCGTGATCTTTATCAAACTGTTCAGCGAATTCATTGCAGCCATGACCGGCAGTGCATGCAAAGGCCCCAACATAATCTTTGCGTCCACTTGACACGGGTGCGACAAAGTCGGCTAACGCGTAGAAGGTTTCTTGTCCACGTCGCTCCCATTGTTGTCTGAGAGTGTAGATCCGACCAGTTTCATTTTGTCGGTCGTCATCATCAAAAAGAACGATGTCATCTCCGTCACTATTTGCAGGAAAGAAGCCGTAGACTCCACGAGCCTCAAGTTTCTGTGTGGTGACGATGTCATCTAGAAGTTTTTGAGCATCATCGAAAAGTTTTTTGGCTTCATTGCCGACCGTAACATCATCGAAAATAGTCGGGTATTTTCCCTTTAGTTCCCAGGCCATGAAAAATGGTGACCAATCGATAAAGGGAATAAGCTCCTCAAGCGATACTTTTGGAAGGTGGCGAAGGCCGAGAAACTCCGGTTTCTCAATCTCGGCGAGTGACCAGTCGGTCGTCCAGCGTTTTTCAACGGCGGTTTTATACGGTACGAGCTTGACTTGTTGGCGGTTCTTGAAATTTTCAAGGTCCCTTGCCTGAGCTTGGCGGTTTGCTTCTCCAAACGCCTCTTTAGAAGCTGGGTTCAGTAATTTCTCAACAACGCCAGCCGCACGCGAGGCATCTGTTACGTGAACGACGTTTCCAGAGTACTGAGGGGCAATTTTTACCGCAGTGTGACGCGTTGATGTCGTCGCGCCGCCAATCAAAAGAGGGACCTCGAACTTTTCATGCTGGAACTCTTTTGCGACCTGAACCATTTCATCAAGGCTTGGAGTGATGAGGCCAGAAAGACCAACAATATCGACGTTCTCCTCGCGAGCTTTGTCGATGATCGTGGCACATGGAACCATGACACCGATATCAATTATTTCGTAGCCATTGCAGCCTAAAACAACACCAACAATGTTTTTTCCGATGTCATGCACATCACCTTTGACGGTTGCTAAGAGAATACGACCACGCTTTGTTTCCTCCTCACCTTGTGCTTTTTTCTCCTCTTCCATGTAAGGCAAGAGATGTGCAACGGCCTTCTTCATGACACGCGCGCTTTTTACCACCTGAGGAAGAAACATCTTGCCTTCACCGAAGAGATCGCCGACTGTCTGCATGCCACTCATGAGCGGCCCTTCAATGATCTGAAGGCCCGTGTCATACTTGGTTCTGGCCTCTTCGATATCGTCCTCGACATGATCAGTAAGCCCTTTAAGTAATGCGTGTGCGAGCCGGTCGTCGATGTCGAGTTCCCGCCACTCATCAACTTTTTTAGAGCCGCTTTCGCCATCACCTTTCACGGTTTCTGCAAAATCAATCAACCTGTCAGTCGCATCTTCCCGGCGGTCAAACAAGACATCTTCAATTTTCTCGAGGAGTTCGTGGTCGATGTCTTCATAAAGCGCAAGTTGGCCTGCGTTGACGATCCCCATGTCCATACCGGCTTTGATGGCATGATAAAGAAAAGCAGCATGCATCGCCTCACGAACAAGGTTGTTTCCTCGGAACGAGAAGGAGATATTGCTCACGCCGCCAGAAATTTTTGCGAGTGGCATTTTTTCTTTGATCTGTCGCGTCGCCTCAATGAAATTTATCGCATAGCGATTATGCTCCTCCATCCCAGTGGCTACCGTAAGAATATTGGGATCGAAAATAATATCCTCGGGAGGGAAGTCAGCCTTTTCCGTAAGGAGTTGGTAGGCTCGTTCACATATTGCGACTTTATTATCTATGTCGGTGGCCTGGCCATGCTCGTCAAACGCCATGACAACGACAGCGGCTCCATAATCACGGATAATTCGAGCCTGTTTGAGGAACATATCCTCGCCCTCTTTTAGGCTGATTGAATTGACGATGCCTTTTCCCTGAATGCACTTCAGGCCAGCCTCAAGGACTCCCCATCGAGATGAGTCAATCATGATGGGGACACGAGAGACATCAGGTTCACTGGAAAGGAGCGTCAGGAATTTCGTCATGACAGCTGGTCCGTCGAGCATGCCTTCGTCAACATTGACATCAATGATGTTGGCCCCATTTTCAACCTGTTGTCGGGCAACACTCAGAGCAGCCTCATAATTTTCTTCTTTAATAAGCCGGGCAAACGCTCGTGATCCTGTGATGTTTGTGCGTTCACCAATGATCGTAAAACTGCTCTCAGGACGGACTTCGAGAAGTTCAAGGCCAGAGTAACGGCTCAATCGTGGTTGATCTGGTGATCGTCGTGGTGGGTGAAGAGAGACTTCGTCAGCAATAGCACGAATATGGTCTGGAGTTGTTCCACAACATCCACCAACGATGTTGAGGAAACCATCACGAGCAAATTCACCGATGACGGACGCCATCATTTCTGGGGTCTCATCGAAGCCTCCGAGAGCATTGGGCAACCCGGCGTTGGGGTAGCAGCTCACCATACGAGGACAGATACGAGAGAGATCTGCGAGATAAGGACGAAGCTTTTCAGGGCCGAGCGCGCAGTTGATTCCGGCGCTCAGTAAGTTTGCATGAGAGATGCTCTGATAGCATGCATCGACGGTCTGGGCAGAAAGCGTTCGTCCGCCTTCGAAGACAGTAAACGATGCCATGATTGGTACTGCTATGCCTGTCGACCGGAAGGATTCTTCAATAGCAAGCAAGGCCGCTTTCAGCACAAGGGTGTCAAACGCTGTTTCTGCAAGAAGGAGGTCGACACCTCCCTCGAGAAGCGCTTCTATCTGCGCTCTGTAGCATGCAACCATTTCGTCAAAAGTGACATCACGATGTCCTGGGTCAGCTACGTTTCCAGCAATTGAGAGCTGCTTATTCGTTGGCCCTATTGAGCCTGCAACAAAACGTGGTTTGTCAGGGGTTTTCAGTGTCGCTGCGTCAGCGGCTTCCCTTGCGATCCTGCAGGCAGCAAGATTCAATTCTCGGGTATGGTCTTGGAGTCCAAAGTCTGCCAAGGCCACAGGTGTTGCACCAAATGTGTTGGTTTCAACAATGTCGGCACCAGCCTCTAGGAAAGAGGCGTGAATCTGCTTTATGGCATCTGGCTGTGAAAGCGTTAAAGCGTCAATACAGTTTTTCAGATCACGCTCATTGTCTCGGAAAGGTTCGCCTCGAAAACCCTGTTCATCCAGGCCGAGAGCATGAACCATTGTGCCCATAGCACCATCTAAAATAGCAATTCGTTCATTGAGAACGTTAAGAAAATCTTTCGAACGGTTTGTGGAAATCTCCATCGCGCTTTCTGGTCGGTCGTGGGTGTAATTATGGAACAGAATCGGAAGGACGCTGTTTTCACAAAAATACGTCGAATCCTGCCCAAATTATAGGCCAGTTAATGATCTTGGGATACTGTGATGTGTTCTTTGCGGGGATTGCCCAGTGCTCATGAAATACGCCTGTGTTTGAGAATTTGGGCTGATGGCCGTGGATGTAGTGGTGGAAAAAGAAATTTCAAACAATGACCACGACCTCAGGTGGGTCAAACTCTACTGAAGGTACCTCTGCTCTCTAAAGGATTTGGCTCATTTAAGACGAGAACCTGATCAGGGGAAGTATGGATCTGATTGCAATTTTTCCACGTGTACGGCATACGAAACGCTGTCTTTCGTCAGGAGACAGCTGTCGTGAGCCTGTGTGTAACCCTGAGTCGTTGTACACACATGAATCGGTGCGGCGTTTGTGTCCGTCGCACGAAGATAATCAGTTGATGAAACAATTCGATGCGGCTTGGCTAGCCGGCTTTCGAGCAGCATCCCAGGCCAGCAAGGCATCGTGTGTTTTGAAGGAATCTCGGCACGAGCCCATGATTCAATCCAGCAGCCAGAAGGCTCGGCAACAAAGTTTGCCCATGCCGGTGATAGCTGAAAATAGTAGGCGGCATGTAAAGGATTTGGAATCGACTGCGAAAACAAAAAAACGGACCGTTAAGGCTCGAGGGGACGTAGATAAGTCTCGAAAAAATATTCGCCTTGCGGCGTTATATCTGCCATCGCTGACGTTGTGGGTCCTGTCTTTCATTGCGGCCGTAATCTGGCTTGGTGTCTTTTTTGTTGAGCGGCAGCCAACTGCACATGAGAACGTTCACGGAATAGGAACTGTTCGTTTTGCGGAAACACCTGTTTCATCGTATGGACAAGAAAAAAGTAGGCAGTAGATGCAATTCGACCGACTCGATCAAAGTTTTTTGAATCATGCAACACTCTTGGAGCAGCAGGGTGCAGTGTGTGCGGAGCTCGACGCTGGGCCTACTACCGCCCGTGAAAGTGCAAGCAATAAAGCAACTCGTGGAAAAGCTAGCCTGGACAAGCAGCGACAAGGTGGTTCAACGCAACTAGAGATGTCTGAGGAAAGTGCTCTCGACGACGTATTAGCGATGCTTCTAACGGCAGTGCCAGAGCAATGGGAAATGCTTGCAGATCGAATTGTGGATGCCCGGAAAAAGGGATGTCGCATCATCGCTATTGCCGGCCACCATGCTCAGGAGGGGCGGACAACAATCACACGGGGTTTATCCTCAGTCTTGCGGTCAGATGGCCGGCAGGTTCGTTGTCTGGGCTCTTCACAAGAGCTCTGGCGCGAGTTAATCGGTGACTCTGGGATGTGGCAGCTGCATCAGGACCGACAGGGTTGCCTTGAGTCGCAATGGAAAGAAGATATTATTCTCGTGGATTCAGGTGTCTGGTTTCCACCCGGCCCATTCCGAAAGCAAGATATAGCGTCCCGCGTTTTTGGTTGTGATGCCGTGCTGTTGGTTCGTCACGCGGATGTGACCCCCTGCCCTAGTCGGCAGCAATTCCTGTTGAGTCTAGGTGTCTTTCCTATCGGAGAAGTTGTAACCTTCTCTGGCCATAAAGATTGTGGTCCTGTTTCACGGGATGTACTGAACTCCTCCTGTATCGCTTAATTCGGAGGGTACTGCAATGGTTCGGGACAAGTCGTTCGGTTCTTGTGAACCCCAAGGAGCTGAAAGAAAGCCCACAGAGCTGGTACAAACAGACCAGTTGGTGGGTCAAGGTACGAGTCAGCCGGTAGTTCGGCCTCAGGATTTCAGCCTGTTCCACTCCCAGCGAGCCGCAGTCGCGCGTTTGCAGTATGCGGCTACTCAGGAAGCGAGTCTTGCAATTCTTTGTGGCCCAGGTGGTTCCGGCGTATCAACCGTTTTGAGTGCCTTGTCTACAAATCTTCAGCATGTAGCACATGTCGTTCAGATCGATTTGAGGACACTTGAGACATTCTCGAAACTTGCGCCGTATTCGAACAGTGAGGCACTTGTTTTCGCGATCGATAATTGTCATCTGGCGTCAGACTGCATGTTAGGGTCAGTTTCGGATGCTATATGGCGGCAATCACCAAAAGCGTCTGTTGTTCTTGGTGGTCGTGGACGATTGCTGACGCTTTTAGCACGAGATCGTGGTTTGTTAGATAAGGCTTTGTTGCGGTCGGTTCTACATCCGTTTTCACTCGCTGAGACACGGGCTGTCGTGCAATCACGATTGAGCGGGAACGGTTTGTTTTATTCGGAAAGAGTACCGGAAGTCATTCATGAAGTGACAGCAGGCATTGCAGAAAATATTTTTCGTCTCATCGGCATGGCACAACTTGTCGGTGGTGGGCTTCCCGGCCAGCCAATTGAGGTTGCTGATATCGAGCAGATCCACGAACGGCTTTATGCCGCAGCGGCATAAAGGTTTTGTGTGCGTAGCGAAGCACCCCGAATGAAACATTTTCTGCTTTGCTCTTGCTAGCCGGTATTCTGTTGATGTCATGTGATCTGGAATTGTCTCCTGTCCTTGCATTTGTGGAAACTCCGGCGACAGGAGGGCGAAGTTTTTTCTGGACCGAGGCTGTTTGTTCATTAACGAAGTTCCTGCAAGTGGCCGGAATCCGGTGTTTACCTGATCTGGCTCTGAAAACGCAGATGTGTTTGTTACAACAATGTTGAGCTAATCCGGGGAACTGTCCGTATTGAAGTGCGGTGGTGTCTATTGAGGAGGTTTGGAATGCAGGAATCAACAAAACCAGGTCAGGCTCCACAAGATTCGGTCGTGCCGAAGCAATTTGTGGCACCGTTTATTCTCGTCACATCACTCTTTGCGCTCTGGGGCTTCGCGAATGATATTACCAATCCGTTGGTCCGAGCATTCAAAGAGATATTCCTTATCTCTAATGCCCAAAGCAGTTTAGTGCAGTGGGCCTTTTATGGTGGCTATGCCACGATGGCGATTCCCGCAGCGCTCCTGATAAGAAAAGTTTCCTACAAGTCTGGGATTATTATTGGCCTCCTTTTGTACGCACTAGGCGCCGCAATGACGATTCCGGCCAGTTTGATGATGGAATTTAATGTTTTTCTCGTTGGGTTTTACATCCTGACGTTTGGGCTCGCTTTTTTAGAGACAACGGCCAATCCATATATTCTTTCGATGGGGCCTCGCAGTACTGCAACGCAGAGGTTGAACCTAGCGCAAGCATTCAACCCGATTGGTTCACTGACCGGGATGGTTGTTGCCAGTATGTTTATTCTTCCTGGACTTGAGGTGTCCAAATTTAGAGATGTAGAAATGGATAACCATCCGGAATATCAGACGATGCTGCCCAGCGAGGTCGATGGTCTTATAACGAAGGCTATGGAGCAGTCCGCAGAGGCAAATCCTGAAAAGTACACCTCAATGGTGTCACACGATTTAGCTGTTGTTCGGACGCCCTATGTGGTCATCGCGTTAGTTGTGCTTGCTGTCTTACTGCTTTTTGTTATTTCGAAGTTGCCGGATACGGGGCATGAGGAGGAGCAGATTCATCTGGCAACGCTAGCACGAAATCTGTTCACAAATTGGCAATATGTTGGGGGTGTCATTGCGCAGACGTTTTACGTTGGCGCACAAATAATGTGCTGGACATTTATTATTCACTATGGGATGACGCTCGTGGGTTTGAGTTCAGCAGAGGCACAAAATTATAATATTGTTGCAATGGGCATTTTCCTTGCCAGTCGGTTTATTTGCACGTTTATATTGAAGTACATATCACCGGGCTTATTGCTTGGGGTGCTTGCTGTTGGTGGTGGTTTGCTGACTGCTGGGGCAATATTCCTGCAGGGTTATACAGGGCTTTATTGTCTTGTTGGTGTGTCTGCCTGCATGTCAGTGATGTTTCCAACAATTTACGGAATCGCACTCAATGGGCTCAGTCCGAATGATGCAAAATTAGGGTCAGCCGGATTGATTTTTGCAATTGTTGGTGGTGCGTTTATGCCACGCTATCAAGGAGCAATAATTGACGGAGCCGGTATGACGATCGCTGGGCAGGCGCTTGAATCAGTGCGACTTTCATTCTTCCTTCCGCTCAGTTGTTTTGTCGTTATCGCAATTTTTGGTTTTGCGGTCGCGTTGTGCTCTCCGAGGCCAGTTGCAGAATCCTGATCGGTAGAACGTTTCATTCCATAGAAGTTTCCTAGTCGGTGAGAAATAATCCATGAGTACAGCCCCCACAGTCTGGAACGGTGTTCTTCCACGAGTTGGTATTCGGCCAACAATTGATGGTCGACTTGGTGGAGTTCGTGAATCATTAGAAGACCAGACAATGAACCTCGCCAGGCGAGTTGCAGAATTAATATCGAGCCAACTGCGGTATCCAAATGGAGAAGTAGTCGATTGTGTCATAGCAGAAACATGCATCGGTGGAGTTGCAGAGGCGAGCGCATGCGATGACTTGTTTCGCCGTGAAAACGTCGGTGTTTCACTGACTGTGACACCCTGCTGGTGTTATGGTAGCGAGACCATGGATATGGATCCGCTGCGTCCTAAAGCCGTGTTTGGATTTAATGGAACGGAACGACCGGGCGCGGTGTACCTGGCTGCAGTGCTCGCTGGTCACAGTCAAAAAGGAATACCGGCATTTGGAATTTACGGCCGAGATGTACAGGATGCGGGTGATGCTGCTATGCCTGCTGATGTACGGGGCAAAATTCTCGATTTTGTGCAGTGCGGTTTAGCTGCAGCCTTAATGCGGGGAAAAGCCTATTTATCGATGGGTGGAACCTCGATGGGTATCGCTGGTTCGATGGTCGACTATGCATTCTGGGAGAAGTGGCTCGGCATGCGAGTTGAGGACATTGATATGACCGAGTTCGTTGGTCGCATGCAGAAGGGGCAGTTTGATCCTGCGGAGTATGAACGAGCAACTGCGTGGGTGAAAGAACATTGTGTAGAAGGTGAAGATTATAATAGTCAGGAGACTCAGCGATCGCGTGAGCAGATCGATTCAGAATGGTCTGACTCTGTCAAAATGTCGTTGATCGCTCGAGATCTGATGGTTGGCAACCCACAACTGGCCAAGATGGGCTTGGAGGAACAGGCACAGGGGCACGGTGCAATTGCCTCTGGATTCCAAGGGCAACGCCAATGGACTGATCACTTTCCGAACGGTGATTTTCTTGAAGCGATTCTGAATACGTCATTTGACTGGAATGGAAAACGATCGCCATACATCGTTGCGACGGAAAATGATGCACTCAATGCAGCAACAATGCTTTTTGGTCACCTGCTCACGAATTCTGCCCAAATATTTGCTGACCTTCGGACATATTGGAGCCCGGAGGCTGTTGCAACGGCTTGTGATGGCTACACACTTCAGGGCGCTGCTGCTGATGGTCTTCTCCACCTTATCAATTCTGGTCCCGCTGCACTCGATGGTACCGGGCAACAGGTGAGTCAAGACGGTAGGCCAACCATGAAGCCCTTCTGGGACATTACGGATGATGAAGTGACGAAGTGCCTCAAGGCAACAACGTGGCACCCATCAATAACGGAATATTTTCCTGGTGGTGGTTTGAGTACTCGATATCGAACCTTGGGGCAGATGCCGGTAACAATGACTCGAATTAATCTTGTGGCAGGTCTCGGGCCAGCGATTCAGATTGCTGAGGGGCAGACGGTCGAACTTCCAGATTCGGTGCACGACGTTCTTGACCAACGTACGAATCCAACATGGCCAACTACCTGGTTTGCGCCAAACATTACGGGACGCGGGGCATTTACTTCGACGTATGAGGTGATGAATCATTGGGGGGCAAATCACTGTGTGATGACAGCAGGCCACGTTGGACACCTGTTTATTACATTGGCATCTATTCTTCGAATTCCTGTTTACATGCATAATGTGTCGGACGAACGAGTTTTTCGTCCAAGTGCGTGGAATGCTTTTGGCACCGATGGTCTCGAAGGAGCGGACTTTCGTGCCTGTGAAGCATTTGGTCCGCTCTACGCACGTGTCTGACGAATTCTTGTCGTGGCGTAGGCAGTGTGAGTAACAGCATTTTTCAGGGATACAGAAGCATTATGTCAGCAACAACGTTAGAAACTCTGCTCGAACTTTCTCATTTTCTTGGTGAAGAGAAGCGTCAGTTGGCGATTCTTGGCGAAGGAAACACGTCGGCACAGGTTGACGAGTCAACGTTCCTCGTCAAAGCAAGTGGAAGCTGTCTTCAGACTCTTGCGACAGACGATCTTGTTGCCTGCCGATTCGATGCCCTGCTTTCGATGCTTGATCACGATAAGATGTCAGATCAGGCGATTGAAGAATCACTCATGGCGAGTCGGGTTGATGCATCTGCAAAGAAGCCATCAGTCGAAACTCTTTTTCATGCATATCTCCTTTCATTAGAGGGTGTCCATTTTGTTGGGCACACGCATAGTATTGCGGTCAATCAGATTCTTTGCTCACCGCTCGCGGGTCAATTTGCAACGCACAAGCTTTTTCCAGATGAGATTGTGTGCTGTGGGGCTCGCTCGGTGTTGATTCCTTACACAGACCCTGGACTGACGCTTTCGAAATCCATTCGTTGTGAAACCGATTTATTCTTGAAGGAGTACGGCTGCGCACCACGGGTAATTCTTTTAGAGAATCATGGCATTATAACCTTGGGTAAGACGGCAGGAGCCGTAAAGGCGGCAATGCTTATGGCCCAAAAAGCGGCAGAGATATTTGTAGGAGCGGCGGCTTTAGGAGGTCCTACATTTATGAGTCCAGAAGATGTCAGTCGTATCGCCAATCGAACTGACGAGCACTATCGACAGCGTGCGCTGAAGTTGTAGGATCCTGTTTTCTTCGCGTTATCAGTTGTCGGGAGAGCGTGCCAATACGATTAATAGACAGTCGTGTGTTCTCCTGATGGAGCAATAATCTCAGGAAGCTAAACTATTTCAATGTGCCACTTTTGCAGTATCGGAATACTGCTGTGAATCCATCCGGCTAGTGGCTCTTGGTGGCAGAAGGTAGTGGATTTATTCCTCGTGACACCATCGTCTAGGAAAGTCAGCGTCTTTTATTTTGGCAGGTAGGGAGTTGAATGATGAGATTCGGCGTTGTTGTTTGTCTGCTTGCTGTGATCCTGCCGCTGGGGCTCGTTTGCGAAAGTCTTGCGGTTGAAAAGGTGGCCGGCCAGCCCGATATGGACCACTTGTGGGGTGCTCGTGTTGTGAAACTACGGGCAGAGGACGCCAAGCGAGGGCAGCTTTTTGATCAAGGCAACTACGCAATGTTTATCCATTGGGGCCTGTATTCCCAACTTGGAAATAAGGTTGATGGTGAAACCTATTACGGAATTGGCGAATGGATAATGAACCAGCGAATGGCTGGTATTCCAATTGCCGAGTATAAAAAACTGGCTAACAACTTTAATCCGGTAGATTTCGACGCTCGTGCTATTGCAAAGCTAGCTCGTGATGCAGGGATGAAGTATATCGTCATTACCGCGAAACATCATGACGGTTTCGCTATGTATGAATCGCAGGCGTGTGATTTTAATATTGTTGATGCGACGCCCTGGGGCAAAGACCCAATGAAAGATTTGGCGGCGGCTTGTCGTGAACAAGGACTTGGTTTCGGTTTTTATTATTCACATAACCAAGACTGGACGTTTCCTGGTGGCGGGGGCGGCCCGCAAGTCGATGCGAGCGGCAAGCCAGCGACATTCGACGACTATTTTGAAAAGAAATGTCTTCCTCAGGTGCGGGAAATTACGACGCAATATGGTCCAATCGAAATCGTCTGGTTTGATACACCTGGGAAGATGCCGAAGCACTATGTTGAGAAGCTCGTTGAAGTGGTGCACAAGAATCAGCCCGGAGCACTCGTGTCTGGACGAGCCGGTCATGAATTAGGTGATTATCAGACGCTCGGTGATATGGAGGTGCCAATTGTAAATGTCGATGGGCTCTGGGAAAGTGTCGACACTACAAACGATTCCTGGGCCTATGCGTGGTATGACGAGAACTGGAAGTCTCCAAAACAGATTCTGGAGCGGTTAGTTGCTTGTGTTGCACGAGGCGGCACCTACATGCTCAATATAGGCCCCCGTGGCGATGGAAGCGTTTCCGCCCGATGTGCTACGGCATTGCGTCACGCTGGGGATTGGATCGCTCGCTATCCTCAAGTTATCTACGATGTCCAAGGCTCTCCCTGGAAGCATTCCATGCCGTGGGGTGATGTGACCCAAAAAGACAATGTATTATTTCTGACGGTTTTTGAATGGCCGGCGTCTGGCGAGCTTTATCTGCCAAATATTGAACAGGATGTCCGAGAAGCACGCTTGCTTCTTGGTAGTGATTCCACGGAGCTTCTTTGTCAGCGTCGTGGGAAGCATGTCGTGGTTCAAGTGCCAGCAAAAGCACCAGAATCGCTGGTGTCGGTTATCAAACTTACATTTTCAGAAAAACCAACCGTTGATCCAGTGCTGACACTCGATCCGGAAGCGATGACGGAACTCGCCGTTGAGTTCGCTGATGTCAATGGAGTAAAGAAGTCAGAGAAGCGATGGATGGAAAAGTTTGGTGAATGGAAACGAATTGTTCATGGGCATGAGTTTGGTGCGGATGCTGATCTGTCATGGGAAGTAGATGTTCTTGTACCAGGTGAGTATCAGGTGTCATTGAATTATGCAGGAGAGGGAAGGCTTGTATGGCACGTAGGTATCGATGGCGGTGAATCGATCCAGAATCAGCAGGATTCATCCCATAATTATCAGACTTTTCCGATTGGGTGGCTCAATTTTCCAAAGAACGGTAGGTATCGAGTCTCAGTTCAATGTCTTGAAGGAGACGTTGGAAAAGCAAGCCTGCATGCAATTCTTTTTGATGCAGTGCGTTAACACGGTGAGCCGTACCCAGGCGACGTCATGAATGCATACAACGATGGACCACCCGACCAAGGCGGAGCACCGCTTGGGCCATTCTATGAACTTGAAACATCCTCTCCAGCAGCGGCATGAGAGCCCAGCGAGACAATGCAGCATGTGCAGCAGACGTGGCATATGAAAGGCTCAGGTCAACAGTTGAAGGCGTTAGCTCACCAGCTGTTCGGTGCTGACTTATCAGAAGTTGAAAAAGGGTTTCCGGACAAGTGCTCCGAGAGTTGACTACTCAATGGATACGTCCGATCGGTACCCTTGATTGTATGTTTGTGAGGCAGGTATTTCAGTTGCTCAGTCCCCTGCCCCGTTGGCTTGCGCGACGGAGAAATGAATTCTTAGTGAGGTAGAATTCAGGGTGTCACGAGACCAGTCTGGTGGATTCTAGAAGACCTGCTCGTTCAGCTGAGAAGGATTCCATTTGCAGTTGAGTCGAGATCCCACACATTGAATCAGCGATCAGATGGGCTGTTCCTGTCGAGAGATGGAAACCAGAACGGTAATGTCCCGTTGCTAGCCACGCATTGTCCACTGCAGGCACTCGTCCAATGGTCGGTAGTCCATCAGGTGAGCCCGGTCTTAGTCCCGCCCAAACAGCCTCCGGCTTACGAGATATGAGTTCGGGGAGAAGCTCGCCAGCAAGTGTGCTCAGTCGTTCAAGAGAGAAAGGTGTGGTTGATACGTCAAAACCAACGTCTTCGATTGTTGATCCAATGAGCAGATGTCCATCGCTCCGGGGAATCATATAGTCAAGCCCTGAGCCAATATTAATTATATGGCGGAGTAATCCAGGGTCAGTTTTGTGTAGTACGATCTGCCCTCGCCATGGCCTTGTTGGTAGGTTGAGATTGAGCTTCTGAAGCACATGCTGTGACCACGCGCCCGCAGCAATACAAAATTGGCTCGCATGGATGGAACACGGTATTGCGTTTTGGCCTTCAAGGTTCACTGCAACAATTCGGCCAGATTCTAAATTAAAGCTTTGTACCTGCCCGCCATCGAGTACTTCCACGCCGCGGTTCAAACATGCCTTTCGCAGCGCTTTGAGGTGCCGTGGGGGGCGGACTTGTGTCTCGTGTGGCAGGTAGTATGCACTTCGCAGGTGGTCAGTAATAAATCCACTATCGAGAACAGGTTCGAGTTTCCTCAGATCCTTTAAAGAAATGGATTCATGCGTCACTTGCAAGCGGTCCCATTTTTCTACACTGTCTAGAATCTCAGCTTCTGTTTCTTTTGTTGTTGCTATTGCAATGCTGCCACAGCGACGAAAACCATTGTCGATGCCAGTTTCTTCAAAAAGTGCTTCTGCCCATTGTCGGTGCAGTTGATCACTATACTGAGTCAATCGTTCAATGGGTGTTCCCCGGAGTTGGGTATGCGTATCTCCTGATTGGGCCGGAAAGATACCGGCTGCCGCCCAGCTTGCTACATTTTGAGGAGTATCACGACTGACAACAGACACAGATTTGCCACGTCCGGCAAGTTCCCATGCTATCGAGAGACCTATGACACCGCCTCCAACAATACAACAGTCATGCATTCGTCGGGACCTGTGGGCTGTCAGCTATGTTTACGTAGACGTGTACGTGTGGCGCTCCTCGGAAATGCCAGACGAATGCAGGTCCCTCGAGACGCCAGTTGTCCCATACGCCGTCATTCCCAAGGTCTTTCTGCTGGTAGAAAACCAGACGGCATGCATCAATTCCACCCTGTGAAGCAAGGCACTGGTCGACTTCGGCCTGATCACTTGGCCGAAACGGTTCGAGAAGAAGCTTGAGCACCTTCCCCAGTTCTTCCTTTTGTTCGGTAGTAAGGTCTGTGACTGATAGTCCTGGTCGCTCGGCTTTCCCGTGAAAGCTGATGGCGGTCTCTTTTGGTGCCCGCTGAACAAGTGATTGGGCCTGCTGGTGTCGATCAAGCATCCCGTACACCTTGTTGGCAGCGACCGCTTGCGGCCAAAAAACATTTCCCGGATGAGTGGGTTCTTCAGTAAAACTGCCCGTATCATGGCCATAGAAGATGGGACCACCGAAGGCAACATGTTCAGCAGAGTCACCATCACACCTTAAAGTCATGTGCCGGCCAGTTAATAAAAACTGAAACTGGCCGCTCCCAGGCTCACCAAGTAGTGATACGCTTTGCGAGTAACCGAAACCACCGCAGTCGTCTTCTAATTGTTTATCAAAACGAGGTTGCCATGCAGGTGTGATGAGGCCATCGAATATTTCACGAATCATTCCCTGTTGTGCTGGTGTAAAGAAGTCACTCGCAATCTCTGGCTTGCTCGCCTGCCAATTGTTTGCGACCCTGGTGCGAAGCAATCCATACTTGGGATGCTTGTAATCCCATGGGAAGCAGACCTGCTTTCGCTGAACTGGTGAAAGTGAGGCATGGAGTTCTCCGGCGAGTGTCTCGGCCGTGGAAGATTGACTTGCTTCCGCTGCATAAGCTTTCGACCAATCAGAACCGCGGAGTAACGAAGTCAAACTGAGTGCAGCTGTGGCATTCGTAAGGAAATGTCTGCGTGAGGTTGATTTGTCTGTTTGTGATGAGGGCATGGCAAGAGGCTCCTTGTTACTTCCGTTGTTGTTTTAACTTCGTCTGAGTACTGACTAAACGGGTGGGCTACGGTTATGTTTCGTTCTCAACAATTTCCAGAGCGTAACACAGGTGAGCCACTGTAAGATAATAGCAGGAATTGAGGATCAGTAACGTCGTTGGCACTGGGGGCAAAAGAAAGTTGAACGTTGCGCCTGGACGACACGTTGGATTTTTGTCTCACATCGAAAGCACTTATTGTCAGAGCGGCCATATACTTTGTGAAACCGCTGGTATCTACCAGGGCGATTGTCGGCTGTTCTGTATGTTTCATCGCCGATGGAAGAACCTTCCATTTTGATCGCATGGTGAAGTATTCGGGAACATGCTGTGGCTATACGGTCACAGGTGTTCTGGCTCAATCGATGGCATCGTGTTCGGGGATCAACTTTGGCCTCATGAAGAATTTCAGAGGCATAGATATTACCAACACCTGCCAGTATTTTTTGATCGAGGAGTGCAACTTTTATATGACGCCTTGAGGAATGAATTTTAGTATGCAAGGCAGCTCCAGTGATGGTAAGAGCATCAGGCCCGAGTGCGTGGCTTCCAAAGCGAGCCTCGAACGTCGATTTGTCAATCAGAGTAATCGTTCCTAATCCGCGTCGATCCCAGAAGATAAGTCGCTGCTTTTCTCTTGTTGTGATTGCCAGGCGCACGTGCTGTTGGGTTGGTGGTGAAACTCGTAGAAGCAAGCCTGTCATTCGAGGCTCAAAAACAAGGAATGAATCCACGGGGGTTTCATTGTGTTGTATGCGTAGTACGGCCCGTTTACCAAGGCGCGTGATGTCCATAATGCGTGACCGATGAAGTTTGGCTGCCATGGTTCTTGGCCGTGGTTCGATTGGAGATGGACGGCGGGTGTATCGTGGAAACTGTGTAGTTGCAATGATTTCGCCACAGAAACAGGCAATTCCGCGGCACATTGTTTCAACTTCTGGGAGTTCTGGCATCGTTCACGCGAGATACGAGAGAAAGGTGGGATTCGCCGGGTCAAAATTCATGAAAGGAGGCTACAATTCAATGTGAGTCGAATTTTGCTGGACAATTATAACTAATAGAACGTATGACTGAAAAAGCTGCGATTTAATGTTTGGAGTCTTGAATGCCTAGTGTTCACGAAGAGACGGTCGACCAAAAACTCTCTGCTGTACCGGATGACCTTGGACGTTTCGGTCGCTTCGGTGGGCGGTATGTGCCTGAGACACTTTCTGCAGCGCTCGATCAGTTGGAGAAGGCGTACGAAGAGGCAATCGCCGATCCAGAGTTTAACAGCGAACTTGAAGGTTTATTTGCAGCCTTTGTTGGACGTCCCACCCCTTTGCTTTTCGCCCGAAGACTGACTGAAAAAGCGGGTGGGGCTCAGATTTACTTTAAGCGAGAGGATCTCAGCCATACAGGGGCTCACAAAATCAATAATACGCTGGGTCAGGCATTACTTGCGATTCGCATGGGTAAGCAGCGAATCATTGCTGAGACTGGAGCAGGCCAGCATGGCGTGGCCACTGCAACGGCGTGTGCACGATTTGGACTCGAATGCGTTGTCTATATGGGATCAGAGGATGTTCGTCGCCAGTCCCCGAACGTTCGAACGATGAAATTAATGGGTGCGGAGGTCCGTCCTGTAGAAAGTGGTTCTCGCACATTGCGAGATGCAATTAATGAAGCAATGCGAGATTGGATGGCATCTGTTGAAACAACGCATTACATCATTGGGTCGGTGGTTGGCCCCCATCCATTTCCACGTATTGTTCGTGATTTCCAATCAATTATCGGGCGAGAGACAATAGATTGTTGCAAAAGCCTCTTCGGTAGGCTTCCCGATACTGTTGTGGCGTGTGTCGGTGGCGGCAGTAATGCAGCCGGCATGTTCTATCCTTTTGTGGATCACCCGGATGTTCGTCTCGTTGGTGTTGAGGCAGGAGGCCGCTCGGGTGGTGACGGTGAGCATGCAGCCCCTCTGACCTATGGGACACCGGGCATTCTTCATGGAAGCCTGAGCTACGTATTGCAGGACGCTGATGGGCAGACGGCTGACGTTCATTCAGTGTCTGCAGGACTGGATTATCCCGGAGTTGGTCCGGAGCACAGTTTCTGGCGAGATTCCGGCCGTGTCGACTACACCAGTGTGACTGATGCTGCGGCACTTGATGCCTTTGATATGGTGGCTCAGCAAGAGGGAGTTCTGCCCGCACTTGAAACTTCACATGCCTTGGCATGGGCCGTTGAAGCTGCTTCCAAGATGCGCCCTGAGGAAATCCTGGTAGTGTGCATGTCGGGTCGTGGTGATAAGGATGCTGCTGAGATAGCAAGGCTGCGTGGGCACGAGTAATCAGTTGAATGATCGTACTCAATGCCTTTTCTGGACATGATTTTCCATAAGAAGAAATAGATCGTAAATGGCTGCCAAAGAAGGTAAGAGAAAAACAGGAATCGAACTTCTGGAGGATGCGTTTGCTTTATGCAAGACTGAATCGCGTCGTGCTGTTGCACCGTTCGTTACAGCCGGTGATCCAGATAGTGAATCAACATCGGCTATTTTGAAGTCGATCTATGAAGCCGGGGCGACGTGTTGTGAGCTCGGTGTTCCTTATAGTGATCCGATTGCTGATGGGCCGGTAATTCAGTCCTCGTACACCCGTGCACTCAACGCTGGTATGACCCTCACAAAAATGTTTGATGTCGTTGCTACGTTTTCAAAGTCACACTCGATGCCCTTGCTGGCAATGGCGAGTTATTCACTTATATTTCGAAATGGAATAGAGACATTTGTAAAACGTGGTGAGGCAAGTGGTTTGGCAGGGTTCGTTGTTCCTGACTTGCCGTTAGAAGAGTCTGACGAACTGGACACGCAGTGCCGGCGGGCAGGCCTTGCTCTTGTACGACTTGTCACGCCGACAACGCCACCAGAGCGAGCTCGAGAGATCGCCAGACGGTCTACAGGATTTCTTTACTGCGTATCCGTTGCAGGGGTGACAGGAGAGCGGACTGCATTGCCAGAAAATCTTGTTGAACGTATCCAATGGTTACGTGAAGAGTCAGACGTGCCGATATTGGTAGGTTTTGGAATATCAACTGCTGATCAGGCGAGAGAGGTTGCTGCAGTTGCCGACGGCGTAATTGTCGGCTCTGCGGTTGTCCGCTGTGTCGAAAAGGCTCAAGAAGGAACGTCTATGCCTGATGCTGTAGGCAATTTTGTTCGCGAACTTGTTGAAGCGTGTCGTCTCAATTGACCTCACGTGTCTGGTAAGGTCAGCTCTGAATGAGCGAGTTCAAGACCTGAGCAGGCCATGGTGGGTCATACGTGCAGGATTCAAGTGGACAGCCTGCTTTGACAAGCACTGCTACGGCTTCTTCAATTGGACCACGGTTGGTGGGTAAACAGCAGGTGAAGAAATCGTCATTAACCACTGTGCTCGAATGAGTGAGGTGGCCGATAGTCTTGGCTGCTTGTGCTGCAGAGGTAGGGCATTTAAGACGAATTCTCCATTCCTTTACATCGGTAAATAGTTCAGGCTGAAAACGACCGGCAGTTACTTTCTGTCCGTCATTTAAAACAAGCAGATCCGTGAAGTTGTCTGGGACATTTGCGTCGTTGAAAGCAGCAAGAATGATGCGGCCTGTGAGTTGTGCATTGGTAGTCAGTCGGTCAATGATCTGGCAGCCAATGGGGTCGAGGCCAGTGTACGGGTTATCGAGTAGCAAGATATGGGGCTCGCAAAGCAATGCTCGAGCAATCAGTAATCGCTTACTTTGGCCAGAAGAGAGAGTATCGATTCGGTGCCCTCGCAAGTTGCTCAGAGAAACCTCTTCCAAAGTTCGGTTTACTGCTTCATCTATTTGCTTTCCATGGAGTCCAGAGCTCGTCGCGAATAACTCGAGGCATTCATCTGCTCGTATCATCGGCCATGTCGTGATGCCGTCGGGTACGAAGCCAAAGATTTGTTGTGTTGGCGGTGAGTCCGTCGCTGACGAAGAGTCTCCGAAAGATATTTTTCCAGACTGAATGGGAAGAAGCGCAGCGATTGCTTCAAGGAGCGTGGTTTTGCCAGCTCCGGTGGGCCCAATAACCGCAACAGATTGTCCGGGGTGAATCGTGTAAGTGAATTGATCTAATGCAATGACGCCCTGTCGTTGGACAGTAACTTGTTCGAGCGAGATCATTGTTTCCCTGCATTTGGGGCATCAACACCTTTGAGCCGTTGAAGAGTCATCTCGATTGCGATGATGAGTCCTTTGGCTTTGTTAAGTGTCTCATCAAATTCCTTTTCAGGTTGACTGTCTGCAACAATGCCTGCCCCTGACTGAACATGAGCATTGCCTTGCGTGATGACAATAGTGCGCAGTGCGATACAGGTGTCCATCGAGCCACAAAAGTCAATATAGCCAACAGCTCCAGCGTATGGTCCTCGCTTGTTTGGCTCGAGTTCATCGATGATTTCCATTGCACGGATCTTTGGTGCTCCAGATACGGTGCCGGCGGGTAAACATACTCGAAGTGCGTCGAAAGCAGTAGCCTCGGGAAGTAGCTTGCCATTCACGTTACTTGTTATGTGCATGACGTGGCTGTATCGTTCGATGGTCATGATGTCACTGAGTTCGACAGATCCGATCTCTGAGACTCGTCCAATATCATTTCGACCGAGGTCAATAAGCATGACGTGCTCTGCGCGTTCTTTTGGATCTGCGAGCAGTCCGTCAGCAAGTTCAGCATCTTGCTCAGGTGTTGATCCACGTGGCCGAGTGCCTGCTAAAGGCCTGACAGTAACTTTTCTTTCCATAACACGAACCATGATTTCAGGCGAACTTCCAACGAGCGTCGCGGATGGTGTACGGAGACAGAACATGAACGGACTGGGATTGACAACACGAAGTGTTCGATAGAGTTCAAGTGGTGAGACGTCAAAAGGTATTGAGAGCCGACGGCTAAGCACCACCTGGAAGATGTCACCGGCATGAATGTATTTGACTGCTTTTTCAACAGCTTCTAAATAGTCGTCCCGACTTCGATTTGCAGTGATGGTCTCTTGAGTCAACTGGCTGGGGCTCTTGACCGGACTTATGTCATGAAGGGGTGGCCAACCACCATCATGCTTGAGCTTTTCGATGGTCTGATCTACGCACTTCTTTGCGGATTCATAGGCTGATTTAATTGCTGCTGGTGATTTGTCTTCTGTTTTGGCCAAGGCGACAATGTCAATAGATTTTGAAACATGATCGAAAACAACGAGTCGATCGTAAAGTGCAAAATAAATGTCAGGTAAGCCGAGGTCATCCGGAGGCGTATGTGGGAGATGCTCTGCATATCGAATCGCATCGTATGCGGCATAGCCGATTGCACCACTTGTAAACGGTGGCAGTTCGTCGAGACGGGCTGGCTTAAACTGTTCCATTTGCTTTTCGAGCTCGGCTAATGGATCGTCGACGTGCAGATTTTCATCTGGTAGACCTTTGCGTCGAATTGTTATGTCTGAGCCGTGGGCCTCAAACTGCATGAATGGCTCAGACCCCAGGAAACTGTACCGCCCCACCTTCTCCCCCCCAATAACGCTTTCAAAGAGGCATCCGTCAGATCCACTGTCGATGCGAGCAAAAGCTGACAGGGGCGTGAGGGAGTCGGCAAATATGCGTCGATAGACCGGAATAAGAGTTTCTTGTTGAGCTAACTCGGCAAAATGTTTGAAGTTCGGGAAATGGTTCATTGGGACAGCAGTTACGTTATTTCCACAAATTTTCTGTACGGTCTTTGATCCTATTTGGGACTATGGATTAGC
Organism: Pirellulales bacterium; assembly: GCA_016776925.1. Lineage (GTDB taxonomy): Bacteria > Planctomycetota > Planctomycetia > Pirellulales > UBA1268 > UBA1268. The sequence continues at coordinate 59,710 of JADHSL010000006.1, forward strand.
AGGAGTCAATGGGGAGCAAGATTGCTTCTTATCGCCATATCAATCTTATGGAAAACCAACGGAGATTGAGAGTCAGTTTCGTCTGGTTAGACACCTGTTTTACGGTAGAGTTGCAACGATTGAAATTTGGTTTCTTAGTCGTAGACGGATGCTTATTTGGCTTTCGGAGACGGTCTCACTCCAGGATTAAATAATGGAGTGATTTGGCTTTACCGTAATATTTCCATGAATTTTTCGTTGGAATAGCGATAGTTTTCGCCGATTAGGCATGTTGTTGTCTTTTGGCCAAAAGTGAGATTTTTGCAGAGTGTTAGTGTGCTTTGCACCGAGTACAGGTACCATTAAACGATCGAGTAGCAGAGGGCTTCGGCATCTTGTGAGGAAAACTCCGGGATACCGTTGCTGGTGTTTAGGAAGCGTGCTAGGGGCGACAATATGCAGTGTCAGCAATGCGATAAACAGGCGATGTTTCATATTACAGAGTTGGAGGCTGGTGAAGTTCGTGAGCTGCACCTATGTGAAGATCATGCGCGGATCTATCTCAATCAGGCTGAGGCTGATTCACAACAGGAAGACTCTGATACTGAGGGCGGGCCTCTTGGTGTTGGGCAAACAGCAAAAGAACTTTCTGAGATCGACCAATTAGTGTGTGATATGTGTGGCATTACATTTTTTGAGTTCCGTAACCAAGGAAGACTAGGGTGTCCTCACGATTACGTGCAGTTTGAAAATGAGCTCGAACCCCTGATTGCAAACATCCACGGAGAAGTAGAGCACCGGGGTCGTCGACCAAATCGTCAGAAATCAGTAGGAGGAGAAGTCCTGCCAGAATCGACGGAGGAACTCACGCGTGTGATAGGAATGCGAAAAGACATTCGTAATGCGGTGGAGGGTGAAGACTATGAGAGGGCTGGAAAGCTGCGGGATAACATTCAGAAGATTCTTCACAAATGGCATGCAGAAGATTTAAAAGGCTAACTTTTTACGTTTGCTTCAGAAAATGCCATTTCCCGAGCAAGTAGTCCGGCTACGTTTAGATTTTTAAAACAGGAATACTGATATAGTAAGCCCATGAAATTTGAAGTGCTAAAAACCTCTGTCGGAGAATGGCTCAAGGGAACCGGTCCCGAGTCAGATATTGTTATGAGTAGCCGGGTTCGGCTTGCACGGAATCTTGCTCAATATCCCTTTGTCGGTCGGGCCTCAGAGACAGAGCGGAGTGAAATCGAAGATTTTCTTCACTCGCATCTTACGAAAACATCTGTCGGTTCACGTCTGGAATATACAAATTTGGGGGGTCTCGAAGATCTTGATCGTCAATTTCTTGTCGAGCGGCAGTTGATAAGTAGGGAGCATGCAGATGCTACAGGCGCTCGTGGGGTGGCAATCGATCCCGCGGAACAGATCAGTCTCATGATCAATGAGGAAGATCATCTTCGAATCCAGTGCATACATAGCGGGCTGGATCTCGAGGCAGTCTGGGAACAGATTCGTGGTGTTGACGAAGAAATTGAAGCCGTCGTCCCTTACGCTTTTCATCAGCGGTGGGGATATCTGACGGCATGTCCAACAAATGTGGGTACTGGGATACGAGTGAGCGTAATGCTGCATCTTCCTGCACTCGTGATTACTCGGCAGATTGACAAGGTTTTTCGAAGTCTGCACAAAATTTCGTTGGCCGTCCGTGGTCTGTATGGAGAGGGCTCACAGGCCTTCGGAGACTTTTATCAAATCTCAAACCAGATAACTCTTGGCCGAACAGAGGATGAGCTGATTGCCCAAGTTGCAGATGTTGTGCCTGTGCTAATTGATTATGAGCGTCGTGCTCGGGATTTTCTTTTACAGGAAACAGAGCAGAACGTTCATGACCAGGTCAGTCGTGCCTTTGGAATTTTAAGAACAGCTCAGACGATTAGCGCTGAGGAAACAATGCAGCTCCTTTCGCGCGTGCGCATGGGTGTTCTACTCGGACTGGTAGATGATCTCCATGTTTCTGATGTCAATAAGTTGCTTGTTCGGACGCAGCCAGCACACCTTCAAAAGATGAGAGGTGTTGATCTCGATACAAAAGATCGGAATATCGAGCGTGCACGATTTCTTCGTGCATATTTTGAATCGGGTTCACCAGACGACAATTAGATGCTGTCAAAAAAAACTGGTGCTCAGGTGAAGGTAGTTCTGTTTGAGAATTGACCACGTGTGAGTAGCTGTTTCGGGGCAATTCAAGAAACAATGATACTACGCGTTCGCCAGTTTTTCCCGTAGTGCTTTAACCACGGCAGGAGGAACAAACTTTCCTAACGCGATGTCGTTTGCGAGTGGAGTAATTTGCTTCAATAGTGATGAAGAGATATGAGAATATTGGGCGTCCGCCATTAGGAAGACAGTCTCGATTCCTGGGTCGAGCATTCGGTTCGCAAGGGTCATCGTGAATTCTGCCTCGATGTCGGTCAGGGATCGAACGCCACGAAGGACAACCCGAGCTTTCTGTTCGCGAACAAACGTCACGGACAGGCCATGGAAGCGTCGAACAGTCACATTGTTCAGGTGATCAACTGCTGTTTCAACAAGTTTGACCCGCTCTTCCTGATCAAAAAGAGGCTGTTTATCGGGGTTGATACCTACTCCGACGACGATATGGTTAAATATACGGCTTGCCCGTTCGATCACATCAAGATGACCAAGCGTGATTGGGTCAAAAGACCCTGTGTAAACGGCGACTTGACCATCATGAGGTGGCACGAACAATTACTCCAAACAATGATTCGTGATGGACGATAAAGATTCTGTTGGCTCCCTGTGAGTCAACAAGTATGGTAGCTCAAAGAGAGATCTCAAGTGGAGAGATCTCTGACGCTTATTATTTCGTAACTTTCCTGGAGGGTCTCACGGCGTGTCGAAGTCCGTTCCGTTTGTCGGCGTGGTTGTTTCGGGGATCGTAGGTATCCTTTTTTTAGCGGATTTAGCGGTCGCTATCCCATTTAGTCGGGTGAGCTTGCTTGCCGACGTTGGGTTTATCGTAAGTAGTGGAATTCTGGCCTATTTGAGTTGGTCCACGATAATGAGCAGAAAAGAAGAATAGCCAGATCGCTTAGTAGCCGCTCTTTTAGGCTGCTTTGAGTATTGAAGCAGGGACTTCTCTCGAATTACCTCTCGAAATAAATTCAGGGAATTGGTCAAGGCTTATTACGTTCACTGACTTCTTGGAAACGAGAGTGTGTATTCGTCTCGTTGCTCTTACGATCTTTTTATGATCATAGGTGCCTGCTTGGGATGCAGTATCCCAAACCCGAAGGGCTCCAGGACGCTGTCGCTTACGTGTCATGCAGGACAAGAAATTCCCAATTCGTACTTGCTGTTTGGGGGTGTCTCGTGAAACCTCCCACAGTCCCCACTGAATGTTTCGGCAGGGCCACCCTATCGGGGTTGGTCGTCGGGGAGATGATGTTGTGCTGTATGACTGTGTAAGGATTACCGAGATACCTTCTTCGACAAGCAGATCGTGATGGTGGAGTGGCCCGGTCTTGGGTGCGACTATTGTTTTAAGGTTCGGGAAGCTGCATCGCGCTGAACGGAGTTTCGTACGAAATCGGTGTTTCGAATCAAGATCTTTGAAATCTATCTCTAAACAAACATTTTCAATAGCACGAGGCATTTCTTCAAGTACGTTTAATGTGCCGTACCAAGACACCGAGAGGTCTCTAGCCGGAACCTCGAAGACGGTCTCTATCTGTTTCTTCTCGCTAGGTAAGGGCGCACAAATGATGTGTGTATCGAACAAACTGTAGTGCTGCACACTAAACCTCCGTGGCGACTACGCTACAGCGATCGCCATAACTCTCTGACAGTTCACAGGAAGAAACCTTAAATTTTCGTGTGCACAAGCACACCCTGCTTTGTCGGTATCGACGCAGGAACAAAATCGCTTCAGCGATTCCCGTCTTTTCGGCTTATTCAGCCGGCACTTTTTCCCTTGTCGGAATTTCTTTACATCCCGAGTCCTTCGCGTGGTCATATTGCCAGCACTCTATTGCATCCAAAAGTGAACTCATTGTGGACTCAGTCGCTTCAACCGTCGCTGGGTAGCCGAGTTCAACGAGTTTCGAAGATGTAATCGGTGAAATGCTGGCAATTTTCCATTTGAGGAGATGATCGCCAAAAATATTCGCTGCGTTTTCCGCAATAAACGAACTTGTCAGGAGAATCCAGGTAACGGGGAACTGTTGAATCATTCGAAGAGCCGTTTGTCGGTCAGAAGAAACGGGTTGACTTGCGTAGGCGGCTACCTGCCTGACTTCATGGCCAGCAGCTTCCAGTTCTTTGCGTAAAACGTCACGGCCTCGTTCGGCTTGAATAAGAAGAAATCGCTGTCCCTTCCCTTCCCGGTTTAGAGCATGAACGAAACCTTCCGAGAGAAACATGTCGGGAACCAGGTCGCATACGAAGGCCTGCTCTTCAAGTGCTTTTTTTGTTGCGGGCCCAATGGCAGCGAGTTTCGCACTTCCCAATGCACGTGGATCTAATTTCCGTTGTCTCATTTGCCTACAGAAGTGATCAACACCATTGACGCTTGTAAAGACGATCCAGTCAAAAGACCATGCCTCATCAATAGCACTTTGTAATTCTCTGGGGTCAGTGGCTGGTACGATGTCAACCAGGGGTAAGTGCATTGCCTCACCTCCTCTCTGCGTAATATCAGCAATTATTTGACCAGCCTGACCTGCTGGACGAGTGACTAGAAGTCTGCATCCTTGCAAGGGCGATGTACTGTTTTTTCGTAAGGGGCTGCTCATCGGCGTTTCGCCAATCATGGCAACTGCTGGAGATGGAATTTTCGCTATGTCGATGTCTGTAGCACATGATCCAAGAGTTGTTTGAATAATCCGCTGGTCCGGCCAACTGCAACGACTGACAAGCGTTACTGGTGTGTCTGATGATCTTCCGGCTTTGAGCAGCGCGTCGGACCAGTGTTGAGCTTGCTCAACACCCATGTAGATTACGATTGTTCCTTCTCGAATTGAAAGATTTTCGTAATCAATAGTCTCCTTCTTTTCTTTGGCTTCATGGCCTGTCACAATAGTAAGACTGGATGAGATACTTCGCGATGTAAGCGGAGTCACTGCCGCCGCTGCCGCCGCGGTCGCCGATGTGATACCAGGAACAATCTCGAACGAAATAGAATGCTCGATAAGCGGTTCTATCTCTTCACGGAGCCGAGCGAAAATAGTAGGGTCACCTCCCTTCAGACGGACGACGGTGTGCCCCTCGGCGGCACATCCTGCGAGATATGTTCCAAGCGTAAATCCAGTATCGTTTCCCGAGGAAGATTCTAGGATTTCAGAAAGTAGTATTTTTTGTGCGTTGGGACGAATAATGTTGAGAACAGCAGGTGATACGAGTTGGTCATGGACGACAACGTCGGCCTGCTCGAGTGCTCGGATCGCGCGAACAGTCAAGAGATCTGGTTGGCCTGGGCCTGCGCCTACAAAGAGAACATGCCCACCGCGCAGGGCACAGTTGGCCTCTTTCACCAGAGGTGAGACGTTATTGTGGCCGGGCGGAGTGACGGGGCTTTTCATCAGATACCTAAGATTTCCTTCGTTCAGCATAACGAAGCAACCCAATGGAGTGTACGGATTGAGTGAAATAGATGATTAGATAAGTTGTTCTCAGGTGTCTTTGGCGAGTATCACGAAGATGGAAATCCATCGCGGTTTCGTCCAAAAATGTGCAATCTTTTTTTTCTCGGGCAATGAGCCAGTTTTGTTAGGATTTTGGGGGGTAGGCGACTCAATCATATCTTTTGCTCAATTGTAGGAAGCATGTCAGAACAACAGGAAGAAAAGAGAGCAGTTCGAACTCAAGGTAATACTGAGAGTATATCGCCACCATCACCTGCAGAGCGTAGTCGACTCACAAAATGTTTCACCACAGGGTCAGACAACCTGAGGAAAGGAAATTTTGATTATGCAGTTGAGCTATTTGGCAGTTGCGTAGCGGGAGATCCGGCAAGTGCAATTTACCTGCAGGGTTTCTTAGAGGCTTTGGCTAAGAAATTCAGCGGAAAGAAAAAGGGTGGTTTTGCTTCCCTGCTTTCTGCTGGAAGTCGAGGCAGTCTGAAACGTCTGGTAGCAGGTGGAAAGACACGAGAGGCGATAAAGACTGGCCTCGATGTCCTTAAAAAAGATCCCTTTGATGTCGCGTGTATCCTGAGCTTGGCCGATGCGTGTGGCGAGGCTAATTATTTAGATACGCAGGGATTGTTTTTGCGGAGAGCACTCGACGTTGCTCCGAAAGACATTTCAGTAAACAAACACTGCGCAAGTTATAAGGAACGATTAGGTGAGTATGATCAAGCAATATCCTGTTGGCAGCGACTCGCTGGGACAAAAAGTGTCCGAGAAGAGGCTGAGCGCGAAATTGCTCGATTGAGTGTTGAGAAAACTAGGCAAAAGCTAGAGAGTCGCGGAGCAAGTGCAAAAGAGTCCAGTGACGTGTCACCTCTGGAACAACTCCGGCAGAAACTGACCGCATCACCAGCTGATTTTGAAACTGCGTTTGAGCTAGCAGATTTGCTGGAACGAGAAGCCTCAGTCGAAGAAGCGGAAAAAGTGCTTGTTGATGTCTTGGCTGCATCTGGCAATGACCTGAAAGTACGTGAACATCTTGAAGACAGACAGATTCGTTGGGCGAAACGTCGGGTTATGCTTGCAGAAAAGCAGTTGCAAACGACGGATAGCGAAGACAACAAAGAAACAGTTGTTCGACTAAGAACAGCGTTACTTAAGCAGGAAATTGATATTTTTGCAGCGCGTGTCGAAAGGTATCCAGATAACGTTAGCTGGAAGTATGAGCTTGCTATGCGACTGAAGACTACTGGTAGCCCTGCAGAAGCAATAAAATTTTTCCAGCAGGTGCAAATTGACTCACGCCGCCGCGGGGCTGTGGCCCTTGAGCTAGGAGAATGTTTTCAGAAAATCAAGCAATACCCTTTGGCTATGCGAAATTATCAGACGGCGGTGGAAAGCCTTGGGGATCGAGAAGTAGAATTGAGGAAAAGAGCCCTGTACAGAGCAGGTGTTTTGGCCGCTGCCATGAAAGATAAAGATGCGGCCTTAAAGTTTCTATCGAATCTCGCTGAGGTTGATTTTGGGTATCGCGATGTGGCGGAACGGCTTAAAAAACTGAATGCTGAAGACGCCTAAGCCAGTTCGGTTTTGCTGTCCAGAGTTTCCGGAAACCCTACGATTGGCCTTGTTTTGTTGGGGTACTGGCGGAATTGTGTTTCGTCGGGTATTTTGAATACTTCGATATCCAAGAGCCTTTTTCACGCCTATAACGTTCAGGAATGACAGAATGCCTCATTCGGCAAGTGCAAAAAAACGATTACGTCAGAATGTTCGAAGCCGTGACCGCAACAAGGCTATGAAATCGGAAATGAAAACATCGATTCGAAAAGTGCTTGATGCTCTATCTGCAAAAGACGTTACGGCTGCAAAGGATCTTTTTAAGTCAGTGGCTAAAAAAGCCGATCAGGCAGCAACAGCGAAAACAATTCATAGAAACAAGGCGGCTCGAATCAAATCGAGACTTTCAGCCCGAATCGTCAAAACCGCTCAGTCGGCGGCTAGCTAAGATTCTATTCCGAAGACCAGGTCAGCGTATTCTTTTAGGTCATTGCGTCCCATTGAATTGCTCGGCTATCAAAGATAGGCCCTTCGACACAGGTTCTTCGGTAATCCCAGTCACCCTTTTCATCAAGGACTGGGGCAACGCAGCTGAAACAGATTCCAATACCACATGCCATTGGCGTTTCGAGTGACACCTGGCAGTTGAGAGAGCGTTCTGCAGTCCAGTTTGCAACAGCGGCCATCATTCCTTCAGGCCCGCAGCACGCGATGGCAGCTCGCTTGAATACATGGTTTTTTTCCATGTCGTTGAGAAGGTCAATGACTGTGCCGTGATGGCCTTTTGACCCATCAAGTGTTGCGAAGTGGGTATTCATGCCACAGCTTTGAAAGTCTTCTGCATGCCCAAAAAGACCGGCGTGTCGTGCACCCCAACAGAATGTGACCTGACTTGAGGGCACCGTAGCTAAGAATTCACGGCCCAGCATGAGAAGCGCAGTCTGCCCGATTCCGCCGGCGATAAGAACAAGATGATTAGTCGGTGGAGTTCCAAACCCATTGCCAAGCGGACCCCAAAGAGAAACGCTGTCACCCGGCCGTAACGTGGTCAATGTTGTCGTAAATTTTCCAGCAACCGCGTAGACAAAGTCTACAAAATGAGGATTCCCGCTGGCGGTATCTGAGCCAAGAGGCGTCGGCTGCCAGTGTTCTGGTGCTTGATGTTGAGGGAATACATCGTATATCGCGAGCGGTCGGGCAAGAAGTGGATCATTTCGGCTGGTGAGACGAACCATTGCGAATTGGCCTGGGCGAGTTGTTGTGGCCAGGTATGGGCAGTCAACACGGATCCGCCATGTTGCTTCAGCAATTTGTTCGTGGGCAATGATTTCAGCCTGTTGATAGGCCGGCTTGCACAAGTTACTCGGAGTTGACATTGGCATAATGCGTTTGTAATTGATTTAAGAAATCTGGAGATTTCTTTCATTCTAACTCGCTGCTACTCTAGCGAGTGCGTTTTCTCCAGGAGGATGCCTTGCCAGGGCGTTTTGGCCGTCGTTTACCGCTTTGGTCATTCGATCGACGACCGGCCTCACTATTATAACTTTCACGTTGAGTTCTTGATCTGCCACCATATGTCCTTTTGGGTGCATTGGTGCGTGGTGTTCGTCTTTGAAAATCGCCAACTGCGACAGTTGCAGATTTCCGCAATCGCTCGATTTCCTCCCACGTCAATTTACGCCAATGCCCCGGCAGAAGATTTCCAAGAGTCAGATCACCAACTGCTATGCGTTTGAGTTGCTGCACTTTATGACCGAGAGATGCAAGCATTCTCCGTATTTCTCGATTGCGCCCCTCGTCTAGAACCATCTCCAATACGGTGCTTTGCTTGTGTTGTGAACGGACAGTAACCTTCTTTGCCTGCACAGTCGCTTCGGCAAGACTAATCCCCTGCCTCAGTGATTCAATTGTTTCGGCTGTTGGAATACCTGCGATTTGAACTAGGTATTTCTTTTCAACTCCATATCGTGGGTGAGTAAGTAGATTGCCAAGTTCGCCATCATTCGTCACAAGAATAAGGCCCTCGCTGGCACGATCGAGACGACCAATAGGAAACAGTCGTTGATCTGCTGGTACAAGGTCAATTACCCGAGGGCGGCCTGAAGGATCGTAATTAGTCGTTACGACACCAACAGGTTTATTGAGAAGATAGACGGTACGTCGTGGGTTAGGTAGTCGTTCTCCATCAACACGAATCTGCTGTCGGACCGGATCAACCTTGCTTCCTAAGGTTGTAATAATCTCGTGATCAACTTCCACTCGGCCGGATGTAATGAGTTCTTCACATGAGCGACGGCTGCCAAGACCCGCTGCAGCAAGAACTTTTTGAAGTCGTTCGAGACCGTCGTCATCCATTCCGAAACGCGGATTTTTTGCGTATCGGGGCCGGCCCGGTTCTGGGCGTGTCGGTGCTTTTCGGGCCAGAGGGCTTCGTGACGTCTGCCTAGCGGCTTTTGATTGGTTTCGCGGTGATGAGGGCACAGGAGGGGTTTCCAGAGGAAATAGTCGTTCCTCAAGGATACAGCATTGTGCTACCGAACGGGCGCCCACCAGCGAGATCGTGTAACTTCTGGCACCGGATCCGCAAAATCACGTGGCCGAGTTCCGTCCATCAGCGGTAACCTCAACACAGATGGTGCAATATCGTCTTGCAAATAAGGGTCGAAACGGACGGCTCGTCGCCGCTGATTGACTGCTGGACCAGGTTGGACCCAGTCGGGCCGTCCGAGTGAGGCGCAGCCTGTGCATGCAAAACAGCAAATGACTATCGCTGTTCGAGTAACGTGCATGTATGCTCACTCCAAAAATCGGATACAACGCGGGCTAAGTCGTGAGTCTAGGGAGGCCCCCTGCTTTTCCCAAGATCGAAAACTAGACGTTTTCTACATACTTAGGTGTTTTTTTCTGTCATTTCCCGTCGTGGCGACGGAACAGTGACTCTAAGAAGATGAGGGTTGTTCAGATCATCTGGTTGGCATGAGAGGCTCTGCGGTTGAAGTTCTGCAGGAAAGAGAACGCAGTCACCTTTTTGAAGTGTCGGCAGATTCCAGTCAGATGGAAGGCGTACTTCACCTGATAATACAGCAATAATCTCACAACAATTTCCCGCTGTCGACCACGCTAAAGTCGGAAGCACCTCATCGAAAAAGAAATACGGGCATTCAACGAGTCTTCGGACAGCCGGGTCGGTTGTAGATTTCTTCGGAGACAGCTTAACTGGCCCCAGAAAACGAGTTGCCTCAATTCCTTCGTCGAGGTGAAGAGCTCTTGGTGTGTTGTTGTTATCAACACGGTTCCAATCGAATAGACGGAAGGTAATATCACTCGACTGTTGAATCTCGGCAATGACGAGGCCAGCTCCTATCGCATGAACAGTACCGGCAGGGATGAATATGCAGTCTCCCACTTTCGGTTCGATGACGTGGAGAACTTCTTCACACGTCCCTGCCGTGATTGCCTGCCGTAGCGTAGGCTCATCAATGCCAGCCCGCAGGCCAGCGTAAATTTTGCTCCCTGGTTCTGCTTCGACAACATACCAGGCTTCGGTCTTGCCTCGGTCGGGTGGTGTTCTCTGTGACGCTGCTTGATCGTCTGGGTGAACTTGCACGGAAAGCACTTTATGTGCGTCGAGAAATTTAAATAAAAGTGGGAACGTGCTTGGTGTGGAAATACCTGTCAGAGCTTGTGGGTCCTCCCGCATTAACTCGCCGAGGCTTTTTCCGGTGAGCGGACCGTAGCGAACAATGCTCTGGTCACTTCCGTGATCGACAATCTCCCATGATTCAGCGTAGGGCCCAGGCTGTTCTAATTTACGTCCAAGCAAGCTCTGGAAACGGCGGCCACCCCAGAGATACTGGCGGTAGAGTGGTTTGAAAATAAGTGGGGTGAACATGAATGCTTCCAAAGAGACAGGGGTTGTATGAGCGGCAGAGGCGACTCTTGGGTTGCTCGAAAGCAGCCGTTCAGGGTTGACCGTACCCCTCTAGAATACGGCCGATGCCAAAAAGACACACTGAGACAACCAGTACCATCAGCATGTGTCCAAGAGAAATCGTGTGGTTGAGCTCAAGAATAATTGCAAATGCCGGAAGGATTAATCCAAGACGTTGACTCGTTTTTCCGAAAAGTCGCATTTCTAAAGTATTTTTTTGAGATTGAATAGGTTTGATAGGGATGTGTGTATGTGCCCTAGATGACGGTCTGATGCTGAAAGGTCCGTTAGTTTACAGCGTGGGGTTGTGTCATTGCTTTGTCTGGCAATACTGCAAGCACCATATCGAATTCTCACAGTTTAGCTCAAGGAGTCTCTTATGACGAACCATCGCTCTGGCGCAGTTACTTTCAAAGGCAATCCGTTAACACTTGTTGGCGATGAATTATCACCTGGAGCGAAGTCCCCGGATTTTGATCTTTGTTGTTATGGGGCGGATGGTATGCAGCACGTTAAACGAGATGATTTCTTGGGAAAGCCTCTTATCGTGAGCGTTGTTCCCTCCCTTGATACACCAGTCTGTCAGGTTCAAACAAAAACCTTCAATTCACGTGTGGCATCTTTGGGTGACAAGGTTTCTGCATTGACGGTGAGTCTTGACTTGCCATTCGCAATGAATCGTTTCTGTGGTGCCGAATCGATCGAATCTATGAAAAATGGAAGCGACTACATGGATCGTAGTTTTGGGAAAGACTGGGGTGTACTTATCGACGAATTAAAAATTCTGGCGAGAGCAGTTTTTGTTCTCGATAGCGAAGGCGTTGTCCAGTACGTCCAAGTTGTTCCGGAGGTTACAGAAGAACCTGATTATGATTCAGCAATAGCAGCTGTGGATAAACTGCTGGCTTAGGTTTTAGTTTGCGGTGTGTCGTCGATGCGTCGCAGGCTCGGGGGAGTTTCTTAGTCTTCCAGTGAACTTCGTATTTCCTGTTTTGCGTGAGCGAGCGCCTCGGGTAGCTTCGCCGCCAACTTACCGCCAGCTTGTGCCAGATCTGGGCGTCCACCACCGCGGCCTCCCACGAGAGAAGCAGGTTCTCGTATCCATGTACCTGCTGAAACCCCCTTTGATTCAACTTCGCGACTAATTCCTGCAACAAGTGTAACTTTGCCGTTATCAGTACTCCCAAGAAGTACAGCGATAGGGCTCGCCTTCCGACGAAGTTGGTCGATGCACTGACGCATTGCTGCTGCATTACATCCCTTTGCGTCTGCTACGACTATTCGGACACCAGCTACCTCCTCCGCTGAATTCAGCAGTTCGTCGATGGAAATGTCAGCCTGATTCGTTTCTGCCTGTCGTTTGAGAGTCTTTAACTCTTTGGTTAGGGAGTTGAGTCGCGTTGGTAGGTCAGGCACGGGGACCTTAAGGGTATTTGCTGACTCTATAAGGGTGGCTTCCGCCTGCCGAAAGCGTTCGAGGGCACGGTGGCCAGTTATTGCAACGACTCGTCGTGTGCCAGCTGAAACACTTTCTTCATGAATGATTTTTACAAGACCGATTTCGCCAGTATTGTCGACATGCGTTCCTCCGCAGAGTTCCCTACTAATCCCGTCAATAGAAACCATTCGGACAACGTCAGGGTATTTTTCACCAAACAGCATCATTGCACCAGCGTGCCGAGCCTCTTCCAGCGGCAAGAGGTTTGCTGATACCGGTGCCGCTACCAGCGTGCTTTCATTCGCCATTGCTTCGATATCTCGAAGCAGTTCATGACCAACAGGTGCAGCATGACTGAAATCGAATCGGAGTATGTCAGCGTCAACTTTTGAGCCTTGCTGCACGGCGTGTGAGCCGAGGAAATGCTGTAAAGCAGCATGGACAAGGTGGGTTGCTGTATGAGCCCGACGAATTGCCTTTCGTCGACCTTCGTCAACGTGAGCGTGGATCTCTTGTCCGAGTTCGACTGAACCTTCGCGCAGGACACCACAGTGAAGAAAAAAACCACCTTCTCGTTGGGTGTTGATAACTTCGAATTTACCCTTCGGTCCTTCGATCCATCCAGTGTCTCCAACCTGTCCTCCTGATTCACCATAGAAACTGGTTTTGTCGAGAATGACAGTAACGAGTTGATCTGGCTTGTGTTCAATAGTTGGTGGTACAGCGTCTGCTTCAGTAATCGATTCGCAGAGCCGATCTTGTGCGATAATGCCAACAATAGTGCCCGTTGTTGTGGCCGATTCGTAGCCTACGAATTCTGAGCCATGCATGGCCTTCTTTAGCGCATCTAGTGGCCCAGAAGTGAATACTTCACCCCGAGTTCCAGCCCCTGATTTTTTTCCATGAGCTTCCATGGCTTCTCGGAATCCATCCCAGTCAAAAGCACAATTTCTTTCAGCGGCTAGCGTTTCGAGAAGTTCCGGAGGGAAACCATACGTGGTGTAGAGTTCGGCAGCATCCTCACCACCTACCAAACCGCCACCCGATGAACGGATTCCATCGAAGAGCGTATTAATTCGCGTGAGGCCACCACCGATGGTTGCTAGGAAAGACTCTTCTTCACGTTTTATAACGCTCGTGACATGCTCAACAGTTTCAGCCAACTCTGGATAGGAGTGCTTCATCTGTGTTACGACTGCTGGTGGAAGTGTATGGAGGAATGGGTCCCGCATGCCCATTTGCCAGCCATCAAGTACGGCCCTCCGCAAGAGACGTTTGATGACATACTTTTCTTCATTGTTGCCTGGTAGCACATTCTCGTGAATAGCAAAGGTGCAGGCCCGAACATGGTCAGTAATGCGGCGTATTCGACGGCCGTTATCGTCGCTGGCTACATACTTTTGGTTGCAGGTCTCGGCAACAGTTTCAACGATGGGCAAAAGAATGTCGATATGAAAGTTACTGTCGACTCCCTGAAGCATCGCGCATGTGCGTTCCAACCCCATTCCTGTGTCGATGTTTCGGCTCGGAAGCGGTCTCAGGTTATCGGGTGGATCACCGATTCGGTTGTGTTGCGTGAATACCAGGTTCCAGATTTCGACTTCACTGCCGTTTGGCATTCGGTAGAACACTTCACTACAAGGCCCACAGACACCATCAGGTCCTCGGGAAGGAGCACCTGCCGGCCAGAAATTGTCATCTTCCCCCATTCGTGTAATACGAGTTGAGGGCACTCCAATTTCGTCAGACCAGATGCAGTATGCCTCGTTGTCGTCTTCATAGACTGTTATGGAAAGTAGTTCAGGGGCGATGTTCAACCAATCGCGACTCGTAAGAAATTCCCAGGCCCAAAGAATTGCCTCGCGCTTAAAGTAGTCGCCAAAGCTAAAGTTTCCCAGCATCTCAAAAAACGTATGATGCCGTGGTGTTCGCCCAACGTTTTCAATATCCCCTGTCCTCAGGCACTTTTGGCAGGATGTTGCTCGTGTGAAGTCCAGTTTACATTTCCCGAGGAAATGATCCTTGAACTGATTCATGCCAGCTGGTGTGAATAGCACGGAGGGGTCCCAGCGAGGAACAAGCACATCGCTTGGCCTACGGATGCAACCTTTTGATTCAAAAAAGGCGAGGTACGCTTCCCTGAGGTCGTCAGCCTTCATCAGTTTCTTCGCTCCGGAACGTGTCGGGTTTGTCGGGGACATGTCGCACTATACATGGTCTCAGTGCGTGATACAGTCCATTTGTTTTTGCTCGTATGCTGGCTAGCACCGTGAGCACCTCCTGTGGTCTGTTCAGCATTTTCTCGAAAAAACCCCTCAGGAGTCAGAGTCTCCTGAGGGGTGTGTGGAAGTATGCTTCTCAAGGAAGATAGTTACAACATGGATGGAGTAGGAATGGTGTTTTAAGTCACGCCTTCTCCTCCTTTTCAGTTTCCACGAGAGGTTCTCGGCTTGTTACAATTTTCTGCCGAATTTCTTCGGCAACGTCTGGATTCTCTTTGAGATAGAGACGGGCTTTTTCACGCCCCTGCCCCAAGTGTGAGTCGTTGTAGCGGATCCACGTTCCTGATTTTTCAATCAACTTAGCAGCCAACCCGAGATCAATCAGATCACCTTCTGCACTGATTCCATCAGCATGCATCATGTCAAACTCCGCAATGCGGAAAGGTGGGGCAACCTTGTTTTTGACAATTTTCACACGGACGCGTTGCCCAACGACTTCTTCACCATCTTTGAGTGCTCCAATTCGACGGACGTCTATCCGGGCTGATGAATAGAACTTCAATGCTCGTCCACCCGGCGTTGTTTCTGGGCTGCCAAACATGACGCCAATTTTTTCACGTATCTGATTGATGAAGATCACACAGGTTTTACTTTTTGCTATAGCACCTGTAAGTTTCCGCATTGCTTGGCTCATGAGTCGAGCTTGAAGCCCCACGAAAGAATCACCGATTTCACCATCGAGTTCTTTTTGAGGTACGAGAGCAGCAACAGAATCAATGACGATGACATCAACCGCATTTGATTTAATAAGCAGTTCCGTGATATTCATTGCTTCTTCACCGCTGGTGGGCTGGCTGACAAGCAGTGTTTCGAGGGTTATGCCAAGTTTCTTTGCCCAACTTGGATCCAGTGCATGTTCGGCATCGATAAATGCAGCGACACCACCATTGGCTTGAGCTGCCGCCACGGCGTGAAGAGCGAGTGTGGTTTTGCCACTCGACTCGGGACCAAAGACTTCAATAATTCGACCCCTTGGAAACCCATTTCCACCGAGTGCTAAATCGACAGAAAGGCTTCCACTCGGGATGCCCGGAACAACTACCGTTGAATCGGCGCCAAGCGGCATGATGGAGCCTTGACCAAACTCTTTTTCGATCTGTGCAACCGCTGTCTTGAGTACGGGGTTCTTATCGATGAATGCATCGGCTGAACTTGCCGCACCTTTCTTTTTCGATGAGCGGCTACTTGCCTGCGATGCTACGGCCTTCTCTTTCGTTTGCTTCGTCTTGGCCATACGTGCTGACGCTCCTTCTTTTTGTGTTGACGATTCAGATGGTATCTTGGGTGATTGTTTTACCGCGCTAATCATTATCGATTCCTTTCAACGATTCTTTCTGCGCGAATGCCACCATTACGACAGGCATTGAAACAAAAGTGTGACCAATTCTCGGAAAAACGGCTACGCCACAGAGGTCAGTTTTGCATCTTTGCAATAAAATAGGTTTGCATTCGCGTGTCTCAACGAAGCGAAGGGCACGCACCGCATCGCACAATCACCCCCAATGCACCGAAGGTGAACATGCGTATAGTATCGGCATTTTATTGGGTTAGCAAGTGGAAAAAACGAGCTTTTTACTTTGGAGTGGGCATGGTGCCTGTCGGACGGCCTATAGAATCGTCAAAAGCTAAGCATTTGTCGATATTCTTTGAACCGCTGGTCCACCATTGAGCGATCCAGCTTTTCAAGTCGGTCGAGGCTAAAGTCTTCAACAGTAAAACTGGCTGTAACCGTTCCGTAGGCAAGGGCTTCCTTCAGTGCCTGAGGGTCGAATCGACCAAGTGCAGCAAGGTGCCCCATCATCCCTCCTGCAAAACTGTCACCGGCACCAGTTGGATCGAGCACATTTTCGGTTGGGAAGGCAGGCATGACATACGTTTCATGCTCACTAAAGAACATGGCGCCGTGCTCCCCTTTCTTGATGACTACAAATTTTGGTCCCATTGCCCGAATGGCATGACCTGCTCGGACGAGGTTTTCGTCCTCTGCGAGTAGTTTTGCTTCGGCATCGTTGAGGACGAGTCCATCAATTTTTGTCAGCAGTTCACCCAGCTCATCTCTCTGTATGTTGATCCATAGATCCATGGTGTCTGCAACAATCAATTCAGCATTCTTAGCTTGCTCGAGAACGTTGAGCTGGACTGCAGGAGATGCATTTCCAAGAAAAAGAAATCGGCAGTCTTGATGCGATGCTCCTAATTTTGGCTGGAATTCATCAAGTACATTCAGGTGTACTTCAATGGTTTCGCGGTCATTCATGTTCGGAAGGTATCGACCTCGCCATCGGAATGTCTTGCCGCCGGGAATTACCTGAAGTCCCGATGTGTCGATCCCCTTGTTTTCAAGCATGGATGTATGCTCTGCGGGCCAGTCTTCACCCACCGCTCCGATCATGCGAACCGGGGAGAAAAAACTTGCTGCATACGAAAAGAATACAGCAGACCCCCCGAGGACATCGTCTCGCCTGTCTGTTGGGGTTTCGACGCAATCAAAAGCTACACTTCCAACGACAAGCAGCGGCATTCATATCTCCTTCGTAAACGAAATAACTTGAGGAATAGGCTTGGTTTCCTTCATGAAACCGAATGATCTGTCACGAACTGTACCCGTCTCCTGCACTGCGCGCCTACCGAGGCACTTTTTATTGACAGAATTCAAGAGCATTGCGGAGTCGATCCAGGGATTTTTCACGACCTAAAATAACGAGGCAGTCGTAGAGCCCAGGCCCGACGGTTGTGCCTGTTATCGCCACACGCACTGGGTGAATAAGATCGCCTACCTTCTTTCCTGCAGTTTCAACGACAGACTTGAGGGCAGGCTCGAGCGTTTCGGGATGAAACGGCTCAACTGTCTCAGCTGCCTCAATAAATTGTTTGAGTAGATCCGCAGTTCCAGGCTTTGCTAATCGTTTGGTTACAGCTACGGGATCTAACGTCAATTCTTCAACAAGGAAAAACGTGGCATACGTCAGGATGTCTCCGGCAACCTTGAGACGGTCTCCAGATGCTTCAATAATCTGAGCCACGAGAGCCTTTATTTCATCAGTTATTGGCTCGACGACGAGGTCGGCCTTCAGAAGAAATGGCATCATAAGGTCGAGTTTCTCGGCCGTTGAAAGTTGCTGCATATAGTGGTCTTGGACCGTCCACAATTTTTTTGGGTCAAAACTTGCGGGTGAACTATTCACACGTTCGAGTGAAAAGTTTTCAACAAGTTGATTGCGAGTGAAAAACTCGGTGTGATCATCAAGAGACCAACCGAGGAGCGTGAGGTAGTTGTCAATGGCCCATGGAAGGTAGCCGACGTCGCGATAGAAATCGACAATCACCGGATTGAACGTATCGGACTCTGGTTCAAGACCAATTTGGTTCGCGATCTTCATGCCGTGCTCACTCACCTGAGCAAAGTCACGGTTTTTGAGATATTTTGCAAGTTTACGCTTGCTGAGCTTGGTGCGACTTCCGGGTTCTGCAACAAGTGGCAGGTGTGCAAAAGTCGGCATGGTGTAGCCGAGGCTTTGGTAGATAAAAGCTTGTCGAGGTGTATTTGAGAGGTGTTCTTCCGCTCGAATAACATGACTGATCTCCATTTCGTGATCATCCACAACAGTTGCGAGGTGATAAAGACATGAACCATCAGCTCGTTGTATGACATGGTCTTGTTCCCGTTCCCAGGCAAAGGTGACCTGTCCACGTACTTTGTCATCGATGACCAGCTGCCCTTCCCGTGGCATTTTTAGTCGGACGACTGCTCGACGTCCTTCTGCTTCAAACGCGGCAGCCGTTTTTTTATCAAAGGCAGCAAATCTTCGGCTGTAGAGAAAAGGACGGCCGGCAGCTTGCGCCTCCTTGCGTTCAGCATCGAGCTCTTGAGGGGTGGCAAAGTCTCGGTAGGCGAAGCCAGTGTCAAGAAGCTGTTTGGCTGCAGTTGCGTATCGGTCGGCACGTTGAGATTGAAAATACGGTCCACGATCGCCACCAACACCCGGGCCCTCATCCCAAGTAATTCCAAGCCACTCAAGACCTTTGAGAATTGGTTCCAAAGCGGTTTCCAGATTACGGATTTCATCGGTGTCATCAATCCGCAAAATAAATTTGCCACCGTGGCGTTGAGCAAACAGCCAATTGAATAATGCGGTACGGACACCGCCGATGTGAAGAAAGCCAGTAGGGCTTGGCGCAAAACGAGTTCGTACTGTCACAGGGTACCTCCGACGTCACTATCGGGGAACGAGGACGTTTCGTCAAAGGGCTGCTAAGCAGCCCGCCCGTTCCTTGCGAGTTTGCGGAGTCGACGACGTTCAGACTTTGATAGACGACGTTGCAGAGGAGGTTCATCGCCACCTGGATCGAAGTCATCGTCGATTGTACTCTCGTCGTGTACAGGGTTCTGGCTACTGGTTCCGTGATTTGGGACCTCTTTAAAGTCAATGGCTGTCGTCGCGATTGGCCGTGCGTCATCGGGAGAGGAGGACATGGTAGTAGAGGCGACAGGGCGTGTTTTCTTCTTGGGCACCGAAGTCTTTTTTTGCTTACAAAGGCCGTCAATCTCTCGGAGGCTACTGCGAACTGCCAAGAGCATTGCGAACAAGATACAGCAACTGCCAGCGAGCCACGTTGCATTTGCGAGAAGAAGAAGACGCGGGTCACGTACAGAAAACCAGACACAGGCTGTTGAGGCACACCAAAAAAGAAGCCCTGGTGTCAGTGCCATCAAGGAGGCAAGCCGTTCACGAAGTTTGAAGAACGTCACAAAAACAGAAATGCAGATGCACAAAGAGCCAACCGAGACCCACCACCCGAGGCCTTGCGGTCCAAAAGGCGTATTGGTTGACTGAAGCAGAGCCGCTGCAACTGCTGGCCCGATCGGTAGTGTTGTGGCCAATGACGTACTGGTCAAAACGATCGCCAGTGCTCCCCATAGTCGGAAACCGGGTTTTATGGTGTCGCAGCGATTGCGTTGGAGGGATCGAAGGATCAATGCTACTCCGGTCGCAAGCAAAAGAAATGTCTGCGTGAGCCAGCCTGCCAGATTTGCTTGTCCCTGAAGCCCAAATCCTCCCTTCAGGATGTCAACACTTAGGCTGTATTCGCCGCCATCAGGCGCGAATTCATAGCTCGCAAATTCACGGCCCAAGCAAGGAACAAGTGCAAGTGAGAGTGCGCAGAGTTGGATTGCTGCGACGCCAAATAGAGATACTGCTCGGGTCGGCACAAAGGAAGCCAAGTGCCTGTAAAGGGGCGGCAGAGTCTCCGATATGCCGGAACCCGTATTCCCACTCCCCTGATGCGGTGCTGTCTTATTGGCTAAAAGTGAGGTGCTCGGTCGCTGTGGCTGGCTGCGACCGAATAGTCGGGTCACGGACGGTCTCCTTACGTAAATAGATTGTGATGCATCATGGTCTCTTTGATTCTCTGTCGGTTTTCCGGGATCGTTTACTGAGATTTCGTAGTTTCAACGCAGGTCTCTGCGTGATCAGGTTTTTCTACCTGATCGTTAGAGTTTCAAAGTGGTGGTAGTTCCAGGAAGCGTTTGCCCGTTCTCCGCAACTCAGGTACCATCACACGTAGTACTCGTTCAGATTGAGACTGGTTTTTCCACCCATCCACTTGCTTTTCGCGGAGACGTACATTCATGGCTTACACGCTTCCCCCACTCCCCTACTCCTTTGACGCACTGGAGCCTCATATTGATGCTCGCACAATGGAAATTCACCATGACAAACATCATGCTGCGTATGTGGCAAACGTGAATAAAGCTCTTGAAGGGAGCCCATTAGCGGAACTGCCAATAGAAAAACTCATCAGCGACCTCGAACAGGTACCGGAAGCAATTCGTACTGCTGTACGCAATAATGGCGGTGGACATGCAAATCATTCACTTTTCTGGGAATCATTGGGAGGCGGTAAAGGTGGTGAACCGTCCGGAGAACTGGGTCAGGCAGTCTCATCGGTCTTTGGCAGTTTCGCAAATCTCCAAGAGTCGTTTACCAAAGCAGCAATGACACGTTTCGGTAGCGGGTGGGCCTGGTTGTCTGTTGATCCTCAAGGCAAACTCCTTGTAGAGAGCACGGCAAATCAGGACAGTCCGGTCATGCATGGCAATATTCCCCTTGTTGGAGTCGATGTGTGGGAGCATGCCTACTATCTTCTGTACCAGAATCGCCGAGCCGACTATGTGAAGGCGTTCTTTGACGTCGTGGATTGGGATGTGATCGGGAGTCGTTTTATGGCAGCAAAGTCGTAAGCCATTCCCTCCCAACCTTCCTGTCTTAAGCCACTTACCTGCTGTATCACGTTGAGATCGTGATACAGCAGTTTTTTTTAGCTTGTGCTAATTCAGATAAAGGATGACGTTGACAGCTAGCCGATAGAAACCGTATTCCCTGCCTAATCCGATTTTCTAGCCATGCTGTTTGGGAGAAACGTTCATGCATCTGATCACCCGGATCAAAGCCTTCCGTTGGAGTGCCGTAGTCGGCACAGTTGAGTTGTTGTGTCTCATCGTGCTTCTTGCTTGCGGCAGTGGTTGCAAGAGTGGGACATCAATGGGTTCGTCGTGGGGATCACTCGGTATGGGCGGGCCTGATCCTGCAACGCTGGCTGAGGCACCGGCGTTTGAGGGAGACACAACAAAACCATCAGCAACCGCGCAGCCGTATCCGACAACATCGACACCCGATAGCTACGCATTGCAGCCGAATGAACAGGGCCTTCCTGGGGACCAGGCTCTTCCTGCCATGGTTGCCGCAACGCCTACTCCTCCACAGTCTCCTGTAACGTATGGTTCAACGCCTCCAACTGCTCAGCCGACGACACCAGCCTCAATCGCGGTTGCATCCACATCACCGCAGCCGCAGGTAGGTCCGTATCAGGCGGTGCCAGCAGCAGTTCCAGCCGCAGCTGACGCACTAGCAAGTGCCCCTCAGGCGTCTGAAACGACAAGCCGGTTCAGCTCTGCTGCCACGAGCACATCACCTCCACCGATGGCGAGTAGTGCAGCAAGTGGACGTTTTTCAATTTTGGGTGATCAGCGGGTAGCGGGTCTTCAGCCGTCGGCCAGTGTGGGTGGGAGTCGATTTAGTAGTCCGCCGGCAGTCAATTCTCCAGTGAGTCCTGCATTTTCCCAGACCGCTTCGGGCGCTCCTTCTACGGGAAGTCGATTCTCGGAGATGTCTGGCATTCCGGCTGGGCAACCAGCAGCGTCATTCCCCGAAGCCCGGCCGAATGCTCAGCAGAGTGTGTCCTCTACAACGTCTCCAGAAGAGTCACCATCGACTGTTCCGCAAGGCCATCCGTCTCTCAAGTCACCGATGCATTCTCCACCTGTGCCTCCAACCTCTCGGCGTCCTGATCCAGGGTATAGGCCAGGCGGTACTTCGAGTTATCAGCCTGCAAGTCCGATCATTGTTCAGTCGCCAGACTCGAAGCACCATCTTGACGGTATCGACGGCCAACCGAATTCCATTCAGGATATTACACCCGCTTCGTTTGAGGCTCAGCTCGGCAGCCCTCAGATACCAAACTAGTTCCGGTTGGTCTCAAGAGGAGAAAGCTTCTCCGCTTTTTGATAGTCACCAACCCATAACCATATTTGATTCGATAACTTTTCTGGCTCGCTCAAGATCGTCCCCGGTTTCATTCATATAGAGACGAATGGCATGGAACTTGTCACCTGATGCACGAGCGAGGCAGTCCCTGGCAGTGCTGCTCGGCAGGAGTGGCTGAGCGTCAGGTGTTTCCGACACAATTCCCAGTGCAGATTTTGATATCACCCATGAGTCTCGTGGTCTCCGAGTGAGGCGAAGAATTTTCTCTTGAGGATAGGCTTCAGAGACGACAGCAGATGCAGAATGCTCATCCTCTGCCCAGGAGATAATAATATGTGCTTCGGTTTCAATCTCGAACAGTGGCATGGGTGGGGCTGTACCTTTCATTATTCAAGCGACAATTGTGCGGATACGTGCTGTAGCCGACTACCGAGTCTACCGTTCCTGTCGTCTCCTTGGAATAATGTAGATTGAGGCTCTCGTTAGCTTTTACATTCTTTTTGTCGAAGGGGCACGACGGTGGGGTTTGTATTTTCTGATACACAAAGTGTTCAAGAATGATGGTGCCAGCTGCAACTATATTACTGGAGCGGATTACTTTTGTGATTAAATAGGGTTCTTTCGCCCACTGTGTTTTCTTCCAGGCAGGTTTTCTTCGGAAAACGCCGAGCCCCCTTTCTGGCATCCTTTTTCTGCTATATTCTCAAATGCTTGCGAGGTATTCTCGCTCTGAATTTCTGCAATCGGTTCGATTCGTGAAATTTGAGGGGGGTGTAGCTCAGTTGGTTAGAGCGCCAGCCTGTCACGCTGGAGGCCGCCGGTTCGAGTCCGGTCACCCTCGCTAGTTGATTGAACGCTGCAGGCGTCCCCGAGGTTCTTTCAGTACGGGCTACACGAATGCCTATTCCTTCCGCAGGCCGAGCCATTGTGACGGGTGCGGTAAGCGGACTCGGTAAGGCGATCACGCGGGAACTGGCAGGTCGCGGTTGGGAAATCGCAACTGTTGATTCAAAAGACACAAGTGATCAGGCCTGGTCTGATCTTGAACACGAAGTTCTCTCCAGTGGTGGGAAGCATCTGCCAAACCCCTTTGATGTTCGGGATGTCGACTCCTGGCGTCGACTATCTGATCAACTCGAAAAGGAATGGCCCGCGATAGATCTTCTTGTAAACGCTGCGGGTGTCGGCGCAACGGGTGAAGTTGGGCGATTGCCAATTCAGCAGTGGCAACGAGTTCTTGAAACAAATCTTCTTGGGACGGCCATTGGTTGTGAGACATTTCTGCCGCGCATGCGTCGCCAGCAGAAAGGAGCCAGGGTCTTAAATATTGCCTCGATTGCAGGGCTTTTATCCCCGCCATCCATGGCGGCCTATTCTGCAAGCAAGGCAGGTATTATTGCCTTGTCAGATGCTCTTGCTGCAGAGTCTCAAGGGCAGCCAAGCGTCACTGTTGCATGCCCTGGGTTTTTTCAATCCGGGCTT
Organism: Pirellulales bacterium; assembly: GCA_016776925.1. GTDB lineage: Bacteria > Planctomycetota > Planctomycetia > Pirellulales > UBA1268 > UBA1268. The sequence continues at coordinate 83,577 of JADHSL010000006.1, forward strand.
TTGAATTCGTGGCACTTCACCCAAGGCATGGAGCGTCGGGAGGCAGATCGTCGGATGGCGAAAACAGCCTGGACGTCGGAGTTAGTGGCTCAATATATATTGAAAGCAACTTTTCGGGGTCAGCATTATGTCGTCGTTGGTGGCCAGGCTCGTTTGCTCTGGATGCTGAAGCGTTTCGCGCCACGTCTTACAATGAAATTAATCAGCCGGATGTATCATCAACTCTCTCCAGATGCGTAGGTGTTGATGCGAGGACGAGAAGCGTTTCTTCGAGCTCTCCCAGCCGCTTTAGACAATGCCCGTCATGTCCTGAAGCCACGCGCGAATCTCATTTTCATATTCGCTGGCTAAGCCACCAACAATGAGTTGTCGGTGGAAACTTGCCGCACCCTCTTGCTTTAAATCTGCATCTTCAGCGCTTGGAAATCGTTGGTTTGGATCTGCGGCAACGAGGCCGCCACAGAAATTCATCAAAAGTTCGTTGCAACTGACTTCACCCGGAAGAATTTGAGGCAGTCTATGAGCGAGAGAACGTTTCGCCTCGAGCAGATCTTGAAATGAAGTGAGGCCTGCAAATGGAGGCTGGCCGCTTAACATTTCTACAAGCACATAGCCGAGGCTCGCTAGGTCTGACCTCGGAGAATGATCACGGCCTTCCAGCACCTCTGGCGCTGCGTAGGCTGGGGTGCACGTTCTGTGAGAGGGCGCAGTCGCTAGCGTGACGGCTGAGCCGATGTCGATAATCTTTGCGTTGCCAGTACGCTTCACCATGATGTTCGAACTCTTCACGTCACCATGGAGAATATTAACTCTGTGAAGAGCAGCCAAGGCTGCCAGGCATTCGCGCACAATCGCAATCGCCACGCCAGGTTTGAGACGAGACTGACGCGGCCCCGGCGTCACGATGACATTATTTAAGTATTTCCAACGGGAAGCTGAGGCGCGTTCTCGTGTTTGCTCGAGAAGATCTGGAGCGAGAAGTCGGGAGAGGTCGTATCCGTCAATCCACTCCATCTCCATGATTCTGATTTGACGCTGCTCAACAAAGTTTTGTACGTCGAGTAGATTGTCTTGCTGGATTTGTGCAACTTGTGCAGACACGCGAGCAATTCTTTCCATCGCTGCACTGTATGCAGATTCAGAATCATATCGCTCAGGAGAAAAAACCTTGAGCGCAACCGGAAGCGTAAACCCGTCTGTTCCTTTCCGAGTAGTCAAGAAAACGACGCCTTGTCCCCCAGAACCAAGACGGCGACCAAGATTATGGTACTGAGTCCAATTGAGGCGACCGCCATCAAGAACCTGACCGTATCGAGCAAGGAGAGCGTCCGGGCAGCGGCCGCCTCCTACACCTGCTGCAGGCAAGGTCGGTTGACCATCTTGGAAAATCGTTGTTGACATGCGTGGCGACCTTGGGCCGAAAGTAGGTAAGTGTTTTAGTGTTAGGGGAAGTGCGATCTTGTAAGGTCTTCTCAGAAAGAAATTGTGCTGTTCAAGGCGCCCGCCGGGTAGTCAGGAAACAGGTGGAGGAAAGCCTAGCTTTTTATCAACAGAATTGATCAGTGGCCGGCCGCTTCTATATCGTATGATGTTTTCGCAAAACAGATCAGTCATTCGGTCAATTCTTTTTCCAGATTGTCCACCAACGTGCGGAGTAATGATGAGGCCCGGTGCCGTCCATAAGGGGCTGTTCGCCGCTGGGGGCTCCTCCGGAGTGACATCAAATCCAGCGGAATCAAGATGTCCTGATTCCAATGCATCGACAACTGCCTGCTCGACCACAAGGCCGCCCCGGGCAACATTAATGAGCACGGCACCAGGCTTCATGGCGGAAAGAGTAGAAGCGTCGAACATCTTTCGTGTCTGGTCGGTGAGGGGAGCCGTGAGGAAAACAAAATCAGCTTGTGGCAGGAGGTCATACAATTCATCTGGCCCACCAAGATGGTCCACAAGCGGGGCGGGTCGATTCGGAAAGTAATCCGTTGCGAGTGTTCTGGTTTTCAGTGGGTGAAGAACTTCTGCTAACCGCTGCCCATTGCCTCCAAAGCCAACAATCAGAACAGTCGATCCGGTTAGATCACGTGTTGGCCTCCGTATAAATTCTCTCTGATGCTGCTGCCGAAGGAATAAGGGGATTTTTCTGCTGCATCCAGTCGCTAGGGCGAGTGCATGCTCCGCAACCTGATCGGCAAGAACACCCGATGCACTCGATACCACTATTTCTGAATTAATGACGCAGGAGACAAGACAATGATCGAGCCCAGCTGCTGATGACTGAATCCAACGCAGTCGTTGCGCTTTGACAGTATCTTCCCACGGCACCGGCACTTTGGCATGCCCGCAAAAGATATCAGCGTTCGGTAGTTCTTCCGCGATTCGCTCTTGCCCAGCAGAAACTACAGTCGCGTCTGGGTAAACAGCCTGAATCTGTTCGATATGTCGGGATTCAGCCGGGTAGCAGAGAACGATTCGCACGTAAAATTTCTTAGGGCTTGAGTGAAAGGACAGATGAGAATGCTGAGGGTTTCATAAGCTTCCGCGTGATGCCTTTTTGGAGCGATAGAAAACCTTTTCGAGACCCTATCATTAGGTATATCTGGCAATCACGGGAATCGCAATATAAGAGCGCAGGCCGGAGATCCACCAACACTTGTTGCAAAAGTACGAGATACCTGAAAAATGGGAAGAGATTGAGTCGTTCGCCATTACGAGCTTTTCAGTCATAGAATTCATTTGATGACATTTATATTTCAGAATCATTTTTCTTTGGACGTACATTGAGTATGAGTTGCATGCGAACAGCAGTGGTGGTGACGGCCGCTCTTACATTCTTGCGGATAGTCATTGGTCTTCATTTTTTTCTTGAAGGCTCCAGTCACTTGAGAGATCCTTCGTGGTCAAGTGTTGGCTTTCGCAAAGCAGCAGTTGGGCCGCTTGCTCCCCTCCTTAAGGCCGATCTTCCTGAAACTGGCGACTGGAAGAATACGCTGGGCAAAGTCCAGAACGCTGATCCTGTGAATGTTGTAAATGCAGCAGGAAGCTGGCGAACATCTCTTGTTGAAAAATGGAAGAGATTGGGTGTGCGACGCGAAAATGTCCTAAGGGCCTCTGGCTGGACGCCTCCAGAAAATTGGTCGGCCATCTCATCAACAGCAATTGAGGCCGCCGACAAAAAACTTGCGTTGATGCTTGATGATGCCCAGGAAGACCTTGTTGATTACTGCAGACAAGTCATTCGACTTCGAGAGACCGAGAAATCAGCAATGGCTCAAGATCTTCCATTTATGCGTGACCGAATCGCCACCAAGCAACGGGAGTTAGCAGGACAGAAGGCAGGGTGGATGGGAGAGGCAGATGCTGTTGGCCGAGAATTGGTAACAGCTTGGAATGAAAAGCTGTCGGCGCAAGACAGGCGAAGAGCTGCCGCTGCAGTTGAGCCGACACGACTATGGAGAGCGGATCGGTTTGTCAGTTGGTCTCTCACTACCATCGGTGCGTGTCTGGTCGTCGGATTACTGACGAAGTTTAACGCAATGGGAGGTGTCTTCTTTCTTCTTTCGGTTGTAGCATCACAGCCATTTTGGTTGCCGGCTGCGCAGAGTACATACGAGCAATGGGTCGAAATAGCCGGGCTTCTTGTCTTGGCGTCGGCCCCACTTGGGGCCTGGGCAGGTGTTGACGCATTCCTGATGCCTATACTTCGAAAGTGGTGTCCGTCGAAGATGTGCTGTAAGTCCAAGCAATAGTTGTGTGTCAGGATTCGAGTGCGAAATTATTACCATGAATTCAGTGAAGCGGAGATAATATTTGATGAACCTAACCCCAGAACAACAAAAAGTTGGTAAGGAAAATTTCAATGAATCCGTTGCAGTTACGCGACGTGACTTTCTATCCGGTACTGTTGCTGCGGGTTTAGCAACAGGGGCTGGGTTAGGATCAATCTATTTCGGATATGGTGCCAGTGTTGGTGATCCTCTGCGGGTTGGTTTTATTGGAACGGGTGATGAAGGGAGCGTGCTGATAGGCGCACATAACCCCAACTATCTCAAAGCTGTCGCGATTGCAGACATTCGGCCCTACAACGTATTTCGTGCGTTTCATGGCGATGTCTCCAGTCCGAATGCTCAGCGGGTCCGGCCCGGTCTCATGTCGAAGTATGGTTGGAAGACTGAGGACGAAGCCCGCAAGCAGGTCAAGGTATACGGTGCGTATGAAGAATTGCTCGCTGACAAAAATATTGAAGCTGTTGTTATCGCGTTACCGTTGCACTTGCATGCCGAAGCAGCTATCAAGGCCATGCGGGCAGGTAAACACGTGCTGACGGAGAAACTCATGGGTCATTCCATTCATGAGTGCAAAGAGATGGGGCGAACCGCTCGTGAGACAGGGAAGCTTCTAGCTACCGGCCATCAACGCCACTACAGTGTCTTGTATGACAACGCTGTGCATACGATTGGTGATGCTCGTCTCATTGGTGATGTACATTCGATCCGTGCCCAATGGCATCGTGGAAATCTGCCAGGCAAGGATAGCTGGAAGCCGCCGTTGCCTACTGACGAGTCGCTTCTCAAGAAAATGGCTAGTTGGAAGCGAAGGCTTGAGGAATCAAAGCCATCGGAAGTTGATGTTTGGTCAAAGCGAGTTGCGCAGTTGGAAGCACAGTTGGCGGACAGTGACGTTGCTGCGGAGTTGTTTGGCTATACCGAAAAGCAGTTGCCAGATGGGGCTCCTCGTACTCCGCTTGAGGAACTGATTCGCTGGCGACTTTGGAATCGTACCGGTGGTGGGTTGATGGCGGAGCTTGGGAGTCACCAGCTCGATGCCGCCGGTATTTTCATTTCAGCCATGCACGGAAAAGGAAAGAAAGTGAAGCCTTTGACGGTGACGGCGATTGGAAATCGTAGTATTTTTCCTGACGATCGTGAGGTCGATGATCACGTCTATTGCATGTACGAGTACCCGGCCCCTGATTATGCAGAGAATCCAAATAAGAAGATAGTTGTCACCTATTCATCGATCAATGGAAATGGTTTCGGTGGGTATGGTGAAGTCGTTATGGGAACCGACGGCACCCTCATTCTCGAGCAGGAGCAGAATGTCATGCTCTACAAGGGGTCGTCGCGCGACACTCGTGTGACCGTTTCGAAATCAAAAAGTGGTGAGGCTGTACTCGACACAACAGAAAGTGGTGGCGGAAGTGTCGCTGTTGTCCCGACAGAGGCTTCAGGGAAGGCTCCACCTTCACGTGGCTACACGGAAGAAATGGAGCATTGGGCGTGGTGTGTTCGCAATCCAGATCCTGCGAACCAGCCACGATGTAAGCCAGAAGTTGCGCTTGCTGATGCAGTCATTGCCTTAGTGAGCAATGTGGCATTGAAGAAGTCAGATGGACAACCTCGTATCGACTTCAAAGAGGAGTGGTTTGACATAGAAAGTGATGTGACTCCTGAAGGTGTCAAGCCAAATCTACAGCGTGAGCAATATAAGACGTAATCCATGAGAGCATATTCATCTGATGGCCGAAGCTATCTGTGGATTGTGTTTTATCGTATAACATCATGAAGTTGCCCGCGGCGCTGGCGTGTTGCTCACGGTGCTGGTGTTTGGGGCGACTGCCGGTTGCCCGACGGCTGGCTGTTAGAAAAAGCTGGTACGCGAGGAAACAGTTATGTTTCAGCAGTTGTGTTGTGTTTCAGGTGGACGGGTTGCGGGGTTAGCCGGCCGGAGTCTCATGGTGCTCTTTACTGTAATGGTTGGGTGCAGTGAGCCACCACCGCCACCACCTGTTGTTGAGGTTCCGGCACCCGTTGAAGAACCAAAAGTCATTGAACTGGTTGAAATGGGCGACGTCGTGTTAGAGCCAGCCGGCAAAGGCGAACTCGAAGTGCGAGTGGCCAGGAATGGTAATCAGGGAAGTATTAAGGTCTCTTTCCAAGGGCTTCCGGACGGGGTCACGTTATCTCCGGAATCACTTGACATCAAGGAAGGATCTTCAGCCGGCAAAGTCGTTTTTCAGGCAGCACCAAGCCTTGGTGATGCCGCTGTCAAAGCGTCAGTTTCAGTCAAAGCGGCACTGAAAAAAATATCTGCTTCGCGTTCCGTCAATGTTGTTGTGAATAAGGTTTCCCGTCCTGAGTTTGGAAAAGTTGGGAAGTTCGTGCTTCAACCGGGTACAAGCAGAACTGTTTCAGTTCCCTTGAAGCGGAACGGTTATTCCGGGCAGGCTCCTGTGGCCGTTTCTGGAGCAGGCACGTCGCTCACTGCCAAGGTTGAATCTCCAGCCGACGGTAAGAGTGCCGAGACCATCAAAATAATTGTATCCGCCAAAACGGCTGCGGTTGATGGCCCTGTTAATCTGGAGGTTGCAACAAATGCGTATGGGCGAAAAGTTTCGGCGAAAATCCCAGTTGAGATTTCTCGGTATCCGTTTCGGGTAGAATCCTTTCGTGTTATTGATTTAAAGCGTAGTTCAAAAGAGGTCATTCGCCTGCCAGTCAAACGTCAGAATTACAATGGCCCACTCGATATTGAATTGAAAAACCTTCCTTCGGGAATTGATGCCTCTGTTAAGTCGGTTCCAGCGGGTGGTCAGGAGGTTTCCGTGGCTCTCTCGGTAACCTCGACTGCCAAACCACAAGTTCGGTCAAGTCTGATTGAGGCATCTGGTGGTGGTTTACAAACATCGAATTACATCATCTTGCGTGTTCTGGCTGATGATGATGAGAAATTACCAGCGGGGATTATCAACGTTACTGCAATCAAAAAGATTTTTTCAGATCCGGCAGCCTCTGCCCCGTTACGAAGAAAAGGCTCAATTGGTGGTCGTCTTACCCTCGCAAGTAAGCAGGCGCTCATTGATTTCTACGGTGCGACTCCTCGGTCGTTGGAATCAATTCGCGAAGGCATCGACTGGTTAGCACACTGCCAGCGTGGCGATGGTTCCTGGGCGCTTGATGGATCCCTTGAGGATGCTGGGGATGTCGAAGTAAATGAGGTGCCGAGTCCTAATCCGATTGGTGCTACTGCGCTGGCATTACTTCCGTTTCTTAGTGAAGGTATTGCCCACAGTCGTGTGCCCGAAGGGCAAGAGGAACTTGAGCAGTATCAAGAAGTTGTTGAACGAGGCCTGGTCTATCTTGCACTCAGTCAGCAACGGAGTAACGACATTAATGATGGCCGTCTCGATGGCGGGATGTATGCCCACGCACTGGCAACCATTGTATTTTGTGAAGCATATGGATTGTCTGGCGATGAGCGGCTTCGAGGGCATGCTCAATTAGCTTTGAAGTACCTTCTTAACGCACAGCATCAGGCTGGTGGTGGATGGCGATATTCACCAAATCAGCCTGGTGATCTCTCTGCAACCGGCTGGGTTTTTCTTGCGATTCGTAGCGCACAACTTACAGGAATAAATGTGCTTTCCCAGTCACTTGAACGCGCAGAACGTTTTGTAGATTCGTGTGGAGTTGGTCCAGAAGAGGCTCCGTTGTCTCGGTACTGTTACCAGCCGAATGGTACTGATAGTGCTGAAAAACAGAGCATGACAGCGGCAGGCCTCCTGACCCAACAGTATCTTGGATGGAAGAAAGATGATCGAAATCTCTTAGCAGGTAGTACGTATTTGATGGCAAAGCAGCCGCCGGAGCAGAGTTCCAATGTGGGAGACATCTATTTCTATTATTATGCGACCCAGGTCCTTCATCATCTTGAAGGGAATAACTTTGATCTGTGGAACCATCGTATGCGAGAGCATCTCATTCGCACGCAGGAAAAAGATGGCGAATTTAAGGGTAGTTGGAAGCCAGATGGTGTTCCTCATGGAAATACAGGTGGTAGATTGTATGTGACGAGCCTATCAATGCTGACGCTCCAAGTTCCCTACCGTCACTTGCCGATGTATCGACTCTTTAAAATTGGTCGAAGTTCGGACTGACACGAGCGTTACGGATTCGTCATGAGAAGGCTTGGAAGTTTTGCTGCTTAACCGATATCCAGGAAGCGATCACACGCGACCTCTTCCTGTAATCCGAGCGCTTTTCTCAGTGCATCGAGATCAGTGTCACTCAGGGGAACAAATACAACAGGGTCTTGGACCATTTCTGGATTTATAAGTCGGTAGCCAACGACACGTGATCCCTGGATGATTGGTCTTCTTCCGTAACCAAACATCATGTTGTCGACTTTTTCAAAAAAGTCACCTAGGGTGATTTTCGTTGGCCGTGGCTGCCGAATATAGAATAGTTCAATAACATCTCGCCAGAAGTGTGGCACGAATTTCTGTCCAACGTCGGCGTGACCGACGCAGTTCCGATTTGTGCCAGCAATGAGTGTTGGCAATTGTTTCAAAGGAAGAGACTGTGTACGGCAGGAGTCGGTTATTCTCGTAGCGAGATTAATCATGAAGTCGGCACTATAGCAGTCGTCACAAATGATCGTCAGATGACTCAGGTCGACGCTAGAAGAGTCATTTGTGTGTGTCGCAGCGGTGAGAAGTGTTTTCGCAAGCCGATCAACGGGTATATGGTAGCTCTGGATTTCTGTTGGGAGGCCATGCCCCAGAACAATTATGGTTGTTGGTATGTTTTTTGACTCAACGGCAGCAGCAACTGACTGGAGGAATTTATTGCCAACGTCTTCAAGAGTTTCCGAAGGGTTGGTCTTTTTATAAATCGTAGAAGTGCAATCATAGGCTGTGGCAAGAGATGTAATCTCTTTGGGATCAAGGCCATGATCAGGATCAAGTAATCCAATTAAGTTACAACCGGGCCCAATGACCGGAGCGTCTGCAACAGCATTTCTCTTCACGTCAATAAATTGTGCAAGAGCGACAAGTCGAGCGTGTCGTTGTGTTGAGGAGAGCCCGCTCAGACTGTCTGAATATCGTTGCGACAGGTAATACAGCGATGGCTCAAGTTGGCGGTAGTGTTTTGGCGTGACGCCTAGCGCCTTAATAATGGCAGGTGAGTCAGTTTGCTGAAACTCGGTGAATTCTTCGGCGGAAATCTGCGTCGAGGTGAGAGTGAAAAGGAGTGGGATGCATCCGTTTATGAGGAGGCAAGAAAATCTGACGAGTGCAGTCTGATGGTGATCCCGATGACATATTTGCTTGGTTTGCATGGGTAAAACTCGCAGGTGACAGTGAAAGAGTCGTCGATTATACGACTATACAAAGGAGTGCCGAATTGCAGTCTTGACGGTGCAGGAAAGATCAAATACTGTACATAAGTACATTATACACTTTTGCTGGTTTTGCATCGTGATCAAGCATAGCTCCACACATCCTCCGTGTACTGAACTTCATCAGGTGGGTGGTCATGCGCAGTTGCGGCAACTTTCTCGCATGGTTTCAGAATGTTCCTCATTGCCGAAATGTACTGAAGAGGGAGCTGGCCCAACGGTTGTGAGTAGCGGGCTGCCATCACTTGACCGCCTTCTGAGATATAGAGGTGTGCGGCTGGGCACTCTTATGGAATGGCTTGAGTCCGACGATGAGAGTGTGGCATCAGCTTCTGGGGCAACAACGTTGGCTCTAGCTGTGGCTGTGCATTTGCAGACTACGAATGAATTAGCTGGGTGTCGTCCTGTGGTGCTTGTGGATCGTGGCAGAAGTTTTTATCCACCATCTGTCATGCCTTGGCTAGAACAGTCAACACACGCCACTTCAGTGAAAGATTCTTCATCAGTTCGTGGTCGTCATAGTAGAGGGAATGTAACAACTGGTAGAGAAGAGCATTCACTTTACATTGTATATCCTGCAAATGAAGCCGATGAGCTCTGGTCGATTGACCAGCTCCTGCGTTGCTCAGGCGTTGCCGCAGTAGTTGGGTGGCCAAAAAATGTTTCATCTACAGGAATGCGTCGATGGCAAATGGCTGCAAAGTCAAGTGGTACTGTGGGTTTGCTCGTGCGACCATCTCATGCTCGTCGTGAGCCAACATGGGCAGAAGCACGGATTCAAGTGGAGCCGTCCCCTGCCCTTCAAAGCAGATGTCAGCATGTAGCATCGTGTAAGACGTGTAATGCAGGGGTGCAACAACCAGTCTCAGGTCGTTGGATTCATTCTCGTGCCTTCACACTGATGAAAGTTGGTGGTCAATGGGACACAGTGGCCGCGGTGCCTGAACCCTCGGTGGCGTGCGTTCTTGATCTGACTAGCGGAAAAGAACATGTAGGTTTTCACGGGACAATGGAGCCACCGAAATGCCAGGGAACAATACGTTGCGCATCATGACAATATCGCTACCTCGTTGGCCTGTGCAGCGGCAAATACTCCAGCAGCCAGGTTTTCGTGAGCACCCCATTTTTGTTTGTCGGCAGAATGCACGTGGTGTTCTGTCGGTTGTGTCCTGGGCTTGGGTTATGCCGCCTACGAATCGTAAGAGATCTCAGCCAGTTATTCAGCCAGGATTTTCATTATCAGAAGCGTTGGCGGTACTCGCTTCAGTGTACGGTGAGTGGGCTTCTCGTGTGGCGCGTATTATTCCTGAAGATAGTATTGGAGATGTTCGTGTACTTGAGACGCTGGGTCGCTGGTGTCACCGATTTTCTCCACTCGTTGCAATTGGTCCGGAAGCTATTCGTGGTGCAGATCGCGGGCAGTCAAAAAGACGAGGTGTTTGCTCAGCTAGAAGTCTACAAGTTGATATTTCGGATACAGCTCGTTTTTTTGGTGGTGAGTCGTCACTTGTTCGTACCGTAGTTTGGACGTTAGCTGCTCGCGGAATCCATGCTCGGGCAGCCATTGCTGATACTCCAGTAGCCTCTTGGGCAGCCGCTCTTTGTGCTGCCCAGATTACTGCGAAGAGCCAGCATTTATTGAACGGTTTACAGAAATTGCCAAGGAGTATTCCGCGTCGTTCTACTCTTTTGAAAAAGGGAGCAATTCGTGGTTCGCATCATGGGCATTGGTTGGATCGTCAGCAGCGGTGGGTCCTTGTGCCTCCAGGTCGACAGCGGCAATCCCTTAAGTCACTGCCGCTTAAGTCACTGCAGTTGCCGGTCAATGTGATTGATTCGTTAGCTGAAGTGGGTGTCGATTCAATCGGGCAGTTATTGCGTTTGCCAAGAGTAAGTCTTCAGGAGCGTTTTGGATCAATTGTTCCTATGCAGGTGTCTCGTTTTCTTGGTGATGTGTCAGACCCAATCACGCCATTGCAGGGGAGTGAGTTTTTGGCAGCAAGCCATTCATTTGAAATGCCGGTTCTTGGTCGTGATATGGAGTCTACGTATTTCCGTACATTGATTGAAAAGCTAGTTCGTCGATGTCTTCGTCCGCTAGTAAATGCAAACCGTGGAGTAAGCAGTCTGCAAGTGAGGCTTGATGCGAATGAAGGTCATGGTCCAACAGTCATTGAGGTTGGTCTTTATAAACCAACGGTACAAGTGGAGCATCTTGTTGATCTTGTAATGTTACGACTTGAGAGGACACGGCTTCCAAGAGAAATTGCTGATGTATCAATGGAAGTCATGTCGGCAGGTACGTTGCCCTATCGGCAGCAGACTCTTTTTCACGGGCCAACACAATCAGATCCATCACGGTTTGAGGTACTTCTGAATCGTCTGGTCAGTCGCTTGGGGAGTGGTGCAGTTGTTGAGCCACGGTTACTTGCTGATATACAGCCAGAAGCAGCTTGGGTCGCAGCACCAGTAGTTGGTGTGATAGGTCTTTCAAAGTCGCGTCGTTCAGCCCAGCTGCTTGGATCAAGCAAGGCTCGCTTTTCAAAGCCTGTTGTAGGGCCTAGCCGTCCAATTTTTTTGCTTCCCAGCCCGCGTTTGCTCGACGTGCCCTCGTTAAGTGCTGATGGGCTCCCTGCACGTTTCCGTTGGGAAGGACAGTTCCATGTAGTGACACGGTCTCGTGGGCCAGAGCGAATTGAAACGGCTTGGTGGCGAGGCCCAACAGTGCGTCGAGACTATTACATCTTTGAAACTGATCGTGGAGGTCGTTTCTGGATGTTTCGTGGCCTTCGAAAACAATCCTGGTTTCTTCACGGAACATATGGATGACACGAATGAGTCACTTTTGTGTAGCGTTTTGAGAGTCTGACCATACAGGTTGTTGATTGAGTGATAGAGGTCATGAAATGCAGGGTTGTAGCCGCTATGCAGAACTTCACTGCACGACAAATTTTTCCTTTTTGCAGGGAGGGTCACATCCAGAGGAATTAGTCTCGCAAGCGGCTTCTCTAGGGTATGCGGCACTTGCGATAACTGACCGAGTGAGTCTATCTGGTGTCGTACGAGCTCACGCCGCAGCAAAAGAAGTCGGCATTCACCTGGTAATAGGTGCTGTCGTAGAGCCGATAGACGCTGCGCCACTTGTTCTATGGGCAACAAATAAGAAGGGGTATCAAAATCTGTGTCGTTTGTTGACATCAGGTCTTTTGAAACAGGGTTGTTCGAAAAAGTCTAAAGAAATTGACGAAAGTGACGTACGAGATCACGATCCCCGGTGTCTTCTGACTGCTGATGAGGTGGCTGCTCATGCAGACGGTTTGCTCGCTGGTCTTCCGTTATCTCAACTGCGTGGGTCTTTCGAATCAGCAGTTGTTTCTATTCGTGCATGGCAGGACAGGCTCGGTAAACAACTCTATGGGTTAGCAGAAGTTGCAATGGAAGGAGATGATCAGGAGTGTCTGGCCAATTATGCAAGGCTTTCTTGTCAAACTCATATACCTTTGGTGGCAGCAGGTGATGTTCGCTATCACAGTCGTGATCGCCAGCCACTGCATGATGCCCTCGCTGCAGTTCGGTACGGCAGAACAGTCGAATCAATTCAGGTAAAATTGTTGTCGAACGGTGAACGCCATCTGCAGGACATGAAACATGTTGTTAAACGTTTTTCCATCCTGCCAGGTGCGGTAGACCGTACGCTTGAGATTGCCAGCCGTTGTACGTTTTCACTTGATGATATTTCGTACGAGTATCCCCATGCAGTTGTGCCATCTGGTTGGACACCAAAAGAGTACTTGAGCAACTTGGCCTGGAAGGGAGCTCGAAAGCGTTATGACAAGAGAGTTCCTGAGAAAGTAGCAGGCCTTTTGGAACATGAACTCTCGCTTGTTCATGAGCTTGGCTATGAGGCATATTTTCTTACCGTATTTGATCTGGTTCGATTCGCTCGCCGCCGCGGTATTCTTTGTCAGGGGCGAGGGTCTGCAGCCAATTCAGCTATTTGTTATTGCCTTGGTATTACATCAGTTGATCCTGCTCGGACAAATGTGCTTTTTGAACGGTTTGTGAGTCGTGAGCGACAAGAAGCACCTGACATTGACGTTGACTTTGAGCATCACCGACGGGAAGAGGTGCTGCAGTATATTTATACAACCTATGGTCGTATGCGTTCAGCAATGACTGCTGAAGTGATCTGTTACCGCTTGCGATCGGCTGTTCGGGATTTGGCAAAAGTGCTCGGCTTCTCACTTGATCGAATCATTCAGCTAGCACAAATTCTTGATGTGGGTGATCGTGCAGAGCAGTTGCCTGAAAGATTAGCTCAGTCGGGTATCGATCCAGGTAGTGAATCAGGTCAACGACTTGTTGCGCTTGTAAATCAATTGATCAGTTTTCCGCGTCATCTTGGGCAGCATGTGGGAGGCATGGTGATAACTCGAGGAGATCTCTGTGAATTGGTGCCGATTCAGCCAGCCAGTATGGACGGTCGTACGGTTATTCAATGGGATAAAAATGATCTTGATGAAATCGGAATATTGAAAGTCGACTGTCTTGCGTTAGGAATGCTTTCGGCTATTCGTCGTGCATTTGATCTTGTGGAGCAAAGTGGCGGCCCGTGTCTCACTTTAGCGTCAGTGCCTGCCGAAGATTCGCGTGTCTACGGAATGATTTCCAAGGCAGATACAGTAGGTGTGTTTCAGATTGAGAGCCGTGCACAGCGAAGCATGTTGCCACGTTTGAAGCCGGCCTGTTTTTATGACTTGGTTATAGAAGTAGCCATTGTTCGTCCGGGGCCAATACAGGGAGATATGGTGCACCCATATCTTCGGCGACGTCAAGGAAAAGAATCTGTTTGTTATCCCAATCAGGCAATTCGAGAGGTGCTTGAAAAAACACTTGGTGTACCTTTATTTCAAGAGCAGGCAATGCGGCTTGCGGTAGTGGCTGCAGGATTTACTCCCGGTGAGGCTGATCAATTGCGACGAGCAATGGGTGCGTGGCGCCGAACCGGGGTGATTCAGGAATTTCATCAACGGCTAGTAGATGGAATGGTGTCGAGGGGGCTTTCATCAACTTTTGCGGAACAAGTCTTTCAGCAGTTGAAAGGCTTTGGTGAATATGGATTTCCAGAGTCACACGCTGCCAGCTTTGCATTGTTGGTGTATGTCTCTGCCTGGCTTAAGTTTCATTATCCGGCGGCATTTACGGCTGCGCTGCTAGGTAGTCAGCCAATGGGTTTTTATGCTCCAGCCCAGCTTGTTCGCGATGCCCAAGGGCATGGCGTGACTGTATTGCCCGTTTGTGTTCAGAGTAGCGGATGGCATGCAGGCCTTGAAGATTCTGGTGAATCCTCGCCTGCTCTTCGACTTGGCCTCGAGCAGGTCCATGGGCTTGGCCAAGCAAGTGGTCGTCAGATTGAAGAGGCTAGAAAGTCAGGCCGATTTATGAGTATTCATGATCTCACGAAGCGGTGCCATGTAACACAGGGCCAGATCCTTTCATTGGCTCGTGCTGGAGCTTTAACGAGCCTGTCTGGAAGCCGAAGGCAGGCAATATGGAATTCAATGGAGCGGAAGCCTGA
>JADHSL010000038.1 GCA_016776925.1 Pirellulales bacterium
GCTCCAAAGCCCTCTCAAGATATTCTCGAGACCTTTGACAATCAGTTTCCAAAACGCGACTACCTCATTGAAATTGTTTGTCCAGAATTTACGTCAGTCTGTCCCAAAACCGGCCAGCCTGACTTTGGTGTGCTCACATTTCGCTACATTGCAAACACTCGATGTGTCGAACTCAAGAGCCTGAAATTGTACCTTCAGGCGTATCGGAATGCGGGGATTTTTTACGAGAATGTAAGTAATCAAATTGTAGAAGATCTTGTTTCAGTACTTGAGCCAAAACACTTTACACTTGTCGCCCAATTTACTCCTCGTGGTGGTATCTCGTCGTGTATTACCATTTCACAGCCGGACGGCCACCATCTTCCGGCTGCAAAATGATGCTGCTTCCATTGTGATTTCGTGTACAGTCAGCCCATATATTCCAACCCATCTTCTTTTAGAATAGTCTGCCGAAATGCCTCGATCATCTCGCCATGTTCTTCTTTCTGCACTCGCTGATGAGTCTGCGTTCGATCTAACGGCCGTAGAACAATTTACTGCGATGGCAGCATTAGGTCTTGAGTATTACAGCCTCCGATTTATTGATGTGGGGAAAGGCATCAAGAATGTAATGGATCTTACAAAGAGTGAGATTCAAAAGGTAAGGCACTTGGAAGACAGATATGGTCTTAATGTTGCCTCGATCGCATCACCGATTGGGAAAGTGAAGTTGGTTGATCAACCCGATGGAACAAAAAATAAATTTGTACCATTTAAGAAATATCTACAGAAAGATGTGGCAAAGGTGTGTGAGAGGGCTCATGCTTTTGAAACCAAGCTCATTCGTGGTTTTTCTTTCTACCCTCCGAGGGGAGAGCCCCCAGAATCGTATTTGGAGCAGGCCGTTGACCAGATCGGCCAGATTGCGGAGTCATGCCATCGGTCAGACCTGACATTTGGTCTAGAAGTCGAGGCGAATCTGGTGGGTCAAAATGGTGACTTGCTTGCTGAGATTCATCGCCGGGTGAATCACCCAGCTTTGGTGCTCGTGTTTGATGCGGCGAATCTCCTTGTGCAGGGGTTTTCAACCCGACAGGTTTTCAACCAGTGGGAAGCCATGAAGCCCGGTCTTGGGTGGGTGCACATTAAGGATTATCGAAAGGTGACGGCATCGATGCGGGGTAAGCATGTGAATGAGGACATGCTTGCCCATTTTGTGCCCGCAGAGAGTGGGGCGGGCGGCCACGTCAAGATACTAGAAGATCTCAAAGAAATGCTTCCGTCATTGACGCGGCGTCTCAAACGGCGAGGAATCCCTGGTGTCTTTCTTGATCTTGAACCCCACGTGCGCGGTGGGGGACAATTCGGTGGAACAAGTGGTCCAGACGGAATGGGGATTGCATTACGAAGTTTATGCGGGCTTCTTGATAAAACTTCGGTAAAATATCATCTGAGGGACTTTGATGACCTTTTAGCGGCACGTGGTATGTAGGTCGTTCCAGATTCGACAACGCACTGTGTAGGAACACATAGAAAAATACTAATGGCTGAAACAACTGAACCGGGCAGCTATTTTGTCGCCAATTATCCGCCATTTGACCGTTGGACAGATGAGGCCGTCCCTCAGGTGGTAGAGGCGTTCCGGGCACCAGCTACCGATGCTGCACTCGGGCTCTATCTTCATATTCCGTTCTGTCGGAAGCGATGCAAGTTCTGTTACTTCCGGGTCTATACCGATGTAGCTGCATCTGATGTTGAGCGATATTCCAATGCAGTCATTGAAGAAGCTCGAATGGTTGCTGATCAAACGGCAATTCAAGGGCGTACGCTAAAGTATGTGTATTTCGGTGGTGGGACACCATCGTTTCTTAGCGTCAAGCAACTTGAGCGATTGGTTGATGGCCTGCATAGGAGTTTCGGATGGGACGAGGCGGAAGAGGTTACCTTTGAGTGTGAGCCGGGCACCCTATCCGAGCCGAAGATTTCTGCCCTCAAGCGGTTGGGCGTTACTCGAGTATCACTTGGCGTTGAGAACTTCGATGACGCCATCCTCGAGTCGAATGGACGCGCGCATCTTTCAAATGAAATCTTTCGCGCGTGGGACTGGATACAGAGCGCCGGCTTTCCAAGTACAAATATTGATCTCATTGCCGGAATGGTGGGGGAGACGACCAAGTCATGGGAGCAGACGGTTGAAACAGCACTTCGTCTTGCTCCGGACAGTTTGACGATCTATCAGATGGAGTTGCCATACAACACAGTCTTTGTCAAAAGTAGTAAAGATAATGGTGAGGCAACACCTGTTGCTGACTGGCCCACGAAAAGGGCTTGGGTTGACTGGGCATTCAATCGATTTGTGGAAGCAGGTTATTCAATATCAAGTGCTTATACATTGGTGCGAGATCCCAAAGAAGTGGAATTCCAGTATCGGGATATGTTGTGGGAAGGCAGCGATCTTGTCGCTCTTGGTGTAGCAAGTTTTGGGCATCTTTCAGGCATTCACTATCAGAATAAAACACATTGGGACGACTATTTGGGGGCCATTGATGCTCAGCAATTGCCGCTTGGTCGTGGTTTGGTAGCAAGGCCGCGAGAGTTACTAATTCGTGAGCTGGTCCTTGGTCTGAAAAAGGGTTCTGTTGACACAGCGAGGCTCTCGAACAAATTTGGTGTGGATCCAGTCGTTGAATGGTCACAGGCATGGGATGAGTTGTCCAAGCTGGGGTTTTTGGAACCGATCGAAACAACGGAGTCTCCACAACTCACGCGGAGTGGATTGCTTCAGGTGGACTCACTGCTCAACCGGTTTTTCGATTGAACCAAAGGACCGGAGATATGGGTTTTTCGCCCACACATTGAAGAGTCTTAAAGACACAGATCGGCGAGGACGGGCGATGCACCCCCCTCTTTTGGTAGAAATACTGGTTTAGTACTGGTTCCCGGTCTCCAAACTCTGTTGTGAGTGCTTTTTTGAGGTTACTTTTTCTCGTTGACTGCGGTTACTGTTAAGAATAGTTCCTAGGAGTTTTCTATGCGTTCCGCATTCAAGCACGATATGTCACAGTCGATCAAGTCGTCTCGTTCACCTGGTCATGATGACGTCAGTTTGGAGGCTGAACGGATACCGCCGACTAAAGAACTACGAGAGCGGCTCCGAGCGTTGTCGGCTGACATGGTCGCTTCGTGGTCATGTGAAGGTCTTCCTGTAGAAGTCAAATCGAATGATGGTCTTAGAAAAAAAGCAGAAGAACTCGTTTTACGGGCGAATGCTGATTCTTCATTTGTTGGATGGACAATGGTCACGATACTTTCCGAGGTATGGCGTTATCGTATTGCCTCCACTGCTGCGGGTCAGAGGCTTCTGCTCCTGCCAGACTGTCCGCTCGCGCAGGAGTCAGTGAAAGACGAAAATTGTCCTTCAGTGTGTGGTCCGAGTTGCGGCATTGGCACGATCTGGTCAGCAGCCCATGACAGCGGATGGGTTGTTGACTCAACCAGAAAGGCTGCCTCGGCGATTGGTAGCCTGCTGTCTGGTCAGTACCAGGGCATTCTTGGAGTAGCCAGACTAAAGGATCTCGAAAAAGCATTTGGAATGCTTCCGGCGTTTTCCTTTCCTGTTGCAGCAGTTCCCTATCAATCTGTTGGTGAATTCGAGAATACGGTAGATACATGCGACCAAGCGATTCTCAGTGCAGGCATTGATGTTGAGTGGGTTTTGAGTTTGCTTGGTGTCGCTGGCGGTTCACCTGGGCCTGTTGGTGACCATTTGCCACTGCTCCGCGAGGCCTCCGAATTATTTTCTCAAGAATCAATCGCTGATCTTGCAAGTCGATACAACCTCGGGCATGGTTTTGGGTCTGCTACAAAGGTTGTCGGGCCTACAACAGAGTCCGAAGGAGCGTCGTTGGCCGTAACGGCTCGCTTCGCCGGTGAATTCCTGGGACGTGGTGGCAAGTTCCTCCGTCCATTTGTCACACTTGCCGCGTATGATGCGCTTCGTGCTGATCTTGGCGACGTAAGACACGAATTAGCTCCGAGTGCTGTAAGCCGTGAGACTGCTCGGGCAGCAGCTGTTTCCATTGAGATTTTTCACAAGGCGTCACTTGTTCATGATGACATAGAAGATGGTGACACTGCCAGATATGGGCGACCGACCGTTCATGTTGAGCATGGCACGCCAGCTGCAATAAATATCGGTGATTACCTCGTTGGAGCAGGTTATCGTTTAATTGCCGGCCTTGAGGGCCCAGCAAGCCTTCGAAGTGACCTGCTGGCAATTCTCTCCGATGCACATGTGAGATTGGCACGGGGTCAGGGTGCTGAATTATGGTGGCGGGATGTCGATGATGAGGTATCTTCGGCTGAATCACTTGAGATTTATGGTCTCAAAACGTCCCCGGCATTCGAAGCGGCAGTGGCGATGGGTATTCGGCTTGCTGGTTTACAGGCGGATGATCCGTTCTCAGTCACCGAATATTCACTGCACGTAGGCACGGGATTTCAGGTACTGAATGACCTCAAGGATTGGCAGGGGGATCTTGAAAATGACAGACGAGTTGCTGGTGATGTCCTTGGTGGTCGGCCAACTGTGATGTGGGCACTTGCACTTGAAAATCTTGACAAAGATGGATGTGCAGAGCTCTTAGAAATTAAAACGGCATGTTCGAAACAGCGGGGCGAGGCAGCAATAGACACGACAACTGCAATTCAGTCGGCGAGAAGGCTTTATCGGCAGGCTGGCGTATTTTCAAAGGCTGCAGCCATCGTTGCGAACGAAAGGAAACTTGCGGCTGATGCAATTAAGGATTGCAGTTATTCCAGATTACGAGAAGTCTTGGAATTTCTTCTCGATCTGGCAGTTCCCCAACAGGCAATTGACGACCTGTTGACCGCTGAAAGTGGCGTATAGCCCCACTTTTAATCAACTGGGTGCACGTTTTCCTCCGTTGTCGCCATACTATTATTATGGCCGAAAACACCACTACCACCAACGACAATGCCGCCAATAGTGTGAGAGCACTCATCGAAAAATTTTGTCCTGTCGAGATGTTTGGGACAATTCGAGCCATTGATTCAAACGATATTCCGGCACCATTCAACTTATTGCTCGCTCACCACTCCCATATGACTGTGGCGATGGAAGATTTTCATGGTCATTCTGTTTCTCTTGATGTGGTGAATGTGGCTCCGGATGAGGCCGACGGGCAGAAAAGTTATACGAGAGAAATTCTATTAAAAAGTCCTGTATTTAATGACACGGCATTTGGTGTACCAGAACGACTGGATAAAACTCGGAAAAAAAATGCAGATCGTGTTGTCCAGTACGGCATTGTCAGAATTATGACAGATCGTCTGCCTGAGGAAGTGGTAGCCCGCATTCAAGATGGTGGTACACCGTTGGGCCGTATTCTGATTGAGGCCGATCTCCTTCGCGAGGTTCGCTGTGTGTGCGTCTTTGAAGTGATGCCCGGTCCGTATTTTGGGGAGCTCTGTCATGGTCCTGAGAACCAGGCCCCACCGCAGACATACGGTCGCTTTGCAACGATTAGCATTAAGGAGCAGCCCGTCATTGAGCTTTTCGAAGTGGTTGTGCCTTCGGTTGCATAATATTTATGACCGGCAACTTCGATTGTCCTGCTGTTAAAAGTGCGGACCAGAGAGAATCTAGCTTTTGCCGCGGAGAGACCGAAAGCAGCCCAGCCCTTTTAGTTTGTGATTGTGCCCAACCTGGAAAAAAGGTTTGAGTAAATGCCGTAATTGTCAAAAACAGCGGGGTTTGAGGTGTTTTTGTTGGTGTTGACTCACTGCGTAAGATGCCAGTAGAGTCCTGCATCTGGCAAGAATGGCAGGCAGGGCAAGCCCTGCGGGCGACTCGCAAAGGTCGTCTGTTTCCTAGTTGTTCTTTTCAGGTAGAGCCTAGGCGAATTTCTCCGAGATGGAATGCGGGGAGGTCTAGGGCCGATCGGACGGTATGGACCGATCGGTGGATCGAGCGAGATGCCGATCAATGGCAATCAGGAGGCCTTAGGAAACATCATCATGGCATTGTTCATGGGAAAGGTTTCCGCTTTGACTAGCTGAAGGACGGCTAGAGAGAGGGTGGTAAGCAGATGCAGAAGACTGTGTACACGACTGGTGAAGCTGCCAAGATCTGTAAGGTGAGCCAGCAGACGATTATTCGTTGTTTTGATTCGGGACAGTTAAAAGGATTCCGTGTTCCGGGTAGCCGGTTTCGACGGATTCCACGAGATCAGCTGTTCCTTTTCATGAGAGATAATGGGATTCCAACGGATGCGTTGGAAAGCGGTCGTAGAAAAATTCTTGTTGTTGATGACGACCAGGATCTTGTTGAACTGATCACTGATGTCCTGGAGCGTGATGGACGGTTTGAAACTCGTAGTGTCAACAATGGTTTTGATGCTGGCATGATGGTGAAGGACTATCGTCCGGACCTCATCGTTTTGGATGTCATGCTTCCAGATATTAACGGGAAAGAAGTCTGTCAAAGAGTTCGTAGCGATTCGACCATGGATGAAGTCAGGATCGTTTGCATATCTGGTATGTGTGAACCTGACAAGATTGAGGATCTTAAAGCGTGTGGTGCGAATGAGTTCCTTCAGAAGCCATTCGAAGCCGATGTCTTAGTCGACAGAATTTGTACTCTGCTCGATATTGAATCTGTCCCGGCAGCGTCATGAGATGATGGCCGTTGTTGGATGGTTACTTGTTAGCCGTAATTCAAAGCCACATTTGGCACTTCCAGTCCCGCGTCAAGCCTTGGTGGGCTTGACGCGGGCGGTGTCATTTTCGCTTCAAACAATTACGGAAGAACAGTCACTACTTCAACAGGATCGTCGAACGAGTGGCTCGTGGCGAGACCGATGCTGGCGGCTCGCAGCTGGTGATCCGGCAGTTGCCATCTGGCTTGTTTCAGAGGAGAAGCAGCCGAGGGGCCGAGAAGCTACTGGGACGAATGCTGAACCTGGTACCAATACGAAAGAGTGTTCAGCAGGCCAGGCGGCGCTTCAATGGCTTGACCGCTTGGAGGAGAGTCTTGTCACGTTTTCAACACCGCAGGGCATGCCTGTACTCAAGCAGGCGAATTCAGTGTCTGTTCAGGAGTTGTCTGCGATCACAGGCATGGCTCTCTCGGATACTGATACAAGGGTCGTACGGACAGCGGATACGCGGTCGTCAGCTGGTCGTTGGCTTGATCAACTTCTTCGAGAAACATCGTCTCGGCAGGCCGATAGAAAAGAAATGTCTCATCAGGAGGTAGCGAGCATCGTAGCCCTTGGTGACGGCGATCCACAGGTAGCCATGCTTCATGAGTTGCTGGCTACGGCGAAATCTCTAAGAGGTCTTTTTACGGACTTTGCCGGGAGTGTTTCGTCCGCACGACTTGAAGCCATACGAGAGCTTGCCTATGGAGCAGGCCACGAGATCAATAACCCGCTCGCAAATATAGCTGCACGTGCGCAGGCGCTCCTTTATGATGAGCATGAGCCGGAACGCCAGCGACGCTTGGCAACGATTGTAGACCAGGCATTTCGAGCAAGGGATATGATTGGTGGGCTGATGATTTTTGCGAGGCCACCAAAGCCAAATCGGATTGAGGTCAATCTTGAAGAATTACTTCGGAGTGTGTTGGCGTCAGTGGAGCTGACGGCAGAAGAACGCGGCGTACGGCTTGTGCTGGACATTCCTTCGAGTCGATATGATGTCTTTGTGGATCGCGGGCAGATTGAAGATTCGCTCCGTGGCATTCTTGCAAATGCTATTGAAGCAATCCTTCATGGTGGAACCGTTTCTGTCGAGGCTGTTCGAAGCGATCACGGTTCGTGTCTGATCACCGTGCGAGACAATGGAATAGGAATGGACGGGGAAACAATGGCCCGGATGTTTGATCCATTTTTTAGTGGCCGTGAGGCCGGGCGGGGCATCGGACTGGGACTTTCAAAAGCGTTTCGCCTCATTGACGGCAACGGGGGCAGCATCTCGATTGAATCGAGACTGCAGCAGGGAACGACTGTTTCAGTCCGACTTCCAGGGCCGCAAAGTTAGCTCATACTTCCCATCTTGACGCGACGAGGGTTTTTCAAGGGTTGTATCTGTGAATTGTGAAAAGCAAAGGTCTTTTCTTGTTTGTTCGGACTTGCCGGTGATCACCGTTGTTCTCTATTCTCCGCAGACGCCACGATTCAGTTAAACTTAGCCCAAGGAATGGCTAAAGCTGGTTACCTGCGATGGAACGACGGAGCACGGATGCCCCTATGACCCTTTCTGGACGTATTGAAACAACTTCTGTGTGGAGTAGTGATTCGGCCAACCACCGATCCGACCCCAAGCAGCGACACGACAGTGTCGGTAAACCCACAAAACAAATGGCCTCTCAGGCCGAGTTGTCCGGTCGTCGAGCACACGCTGATAATCGATTGAAGGTAACAGAAAGTCTGGCCGATCTTGCACTTCAACAAACGGCACAATGGTTTATCAACAACCAAAACGCTGATGGACACTGGAGGGGTCCGTTGGAGGGAGATACTATTCTTGAGAGTGAATATCTTCTGATTTGCGGATGGGCGGGCCGCCTCGATCAAGACACGATGATCGGGTGTACAAAACGTATTCTCGCAGAACAACTGCCAGAAGGTGGTTGGGCAATCTATCCCGGTGGAGACGCTGATCCGAGTGCCAGTGTGAAGGCCTATCTAGCCTTGAAAATGTCTGGTTGCGACGCTGATTCTGAGCCTATGAAGCGGGCCCGGATCGCAATTGCAAAAGCCGGTGGGCCGTGGGCTGTCAATAGTTTCACTCGTTTCTATCTTGCGCTCCTTGGACAAATTTCATACTCAGACTGTCCGGCTGTTCCGCCCGAGATGATTCTCCTGCCGGATTGGTTTCCTGTAAGCCTTCATCGGGTTTCAGCCTGGTCACGAACGATGATCGTACCTCTCTCATTAATATGGTCATTTAAGCCGGTACGAACGTTACCTCGAGATAGAGGCATTCAGGAACTCTTTGCCGATTGTTCCTATGAGATGGGAAATCGTCCGGTGGGTGGGAATGACGCTTGGTCTCGGTTCTTCCGGATTATTGACTCTGCGATCAAGTTGGTCGATTGCCTTGGCTTTCGGCCTCTTCGGCGACGGGCAGTCATGGCATGCCGACAATGGATGCTTGAGCGTTTTCAGGGCAGTGATGGTCTGGGGGCCATTTTTCCTCCTATTGTGTGGAGTATCGTAGCGCTCCGTGCCATGGGTTGCCCAGATAATTCGGCCGAAGTATCTGAGTGCTGGAAGCAGCTAGAAGGTCTCCTTGAGCGTCCGGATGATGAAACGATTCGTGTGGAGCCGTGTCGGTCACCTGTTTGGGATACGGCGATAGCGGTGAGAGGACTCGCTGAAATTGCCTCACCGTCAGACAAGATATCCAGCAGTATGAGTACAGCTGTTGATTGGTTGCTTGCTCAAGAAGTTCGTTTTGCAGGTGATTGGTCTCGCCGAGTTCAGGCTGTCCCGTCTGGTTGGTGCTTTGAGTACGCCAACCGGTATTACCCAGATGTCGACGATACAGCGATGGTTCTGATCGCGCTCTCATCATGGATGAAGCAACAGAATATAGTGCGTCAAGACCACGCAGGTCGGCGTTTGAGTCGTGTGAAAAAGGCAACTCGTCGCGGCATCGATTGGCTGACTGCAATGCAGAATAGTGACGGAGGCTGGGGGGCATTTGACCGGAATAATAACCATGAACTACTCTGCAAGGTTCCCTTTGCCGATCACAATGCGATGATTGATCCAAGCTCACCAGATCTTGCGGGCCGCGTGCTTGAAGCATTTGGCAGTCTTGGCCATCGAGTGGGAGAACCCGTCGTCGATCGGGCAATTGAATACCTGCGTGCGACTCAGGAATCCGACGGAAGTTGGTTCGGCCGTTGGGGTGTCAATTACATATACGGGACGTGGCAGGCCATCGAAGGCCTTCGAGCAGTGGGTATTTCCAGGGACGACCCACTTGTTGAGCGGGGTATAAAATGGCTTCAGTCAAAGCAACAGCCAAATGGAGCGTGGGGTGAAAGTCCCGCAAGTTACGTTGACCCGTCTTTGAAAGGCGTTGGGGAGCCAACAGCATCGCAAACCGCCTGGGCAGTTGCCGCTCTTGTGGCGGCTGGTGAAGGTAACTCTTCGTCAGCACGCCGGGGTGTTCAGTGGTTACTGACGACCCAGCGGCCCGACGGTGACTGGAATGAGACTGCATTTACGGGAACGGGTTTCCCGAAGGTCTTCTATCTTCGCTATCACTACTACCGAATTTCCTTTCCCCTTATTGCAATCGCAAGGTGGCGTGCGTCGCTAGGATTCGAGAGCACAGGGCAGAATTCTGGGCAGGTTGGCACACGTAAGGAATCATCCGAGATGTATGAAGAGGTATTTGCATGAGTGTTCCTGTTGGACAAATGATGGCTGTTTTGAGACATGTTGCGGTGCAACGTCTCAGAGGAAATCACAGGTACCCACTTGTGCTTATGCTTGAACCACTTTTTCGATGTAACCTTGCGTGCGCCGGATGTGGAAAGATTCAGCATCCAAGTGAAATACTTCGACAGCATCTCTCGCCAGAAAAGTGTTTCAAGGCGGTGGATGAATGTGGCGCGCCGATTGTTGCCATTCCGGGTGGCGAGCCTTTGTTGCACCCACAAATTGAAGAAATCATTGCAGGAATCGTAGCCCGTAAAAAGTATCTCTATGTTTGCACGAATGCGATAAAGCTTGAAGAGATGCTCTCACGGTTCACGCCGTCAAAGTATCTCGCCTTTTCGATTCATCTCGATGGGCTTCAGCAGGAACACGACGCGTCAGTCTGTCGGGATGGAGTGTACGAAATAGCAGTCAATGCGATTCGTGCTGCACGGAATGCTGGCTTTCGAGTCACAACAAATTCAACCCTGTTTGCTGATGCTGAGCCGGAGCGGTGCCGTGAGTTTTTTGATGAAGTGATGCAGCTCGGTGTTGAGGGAATGATGGTTTCCCCAGGATATTCGTATGAGAAAGCACCAGAGCAGGATATTTTTCTAAGTCGTGAAAGAAGTCATGGTCTTTTTCGGAAAATTCTTAAAGGTGGTACTGGCCGTTGGAAATTCAATCAGTCTCCAGTTTTTCTTGAGTTCCTGAAGGGCAACTGGGATCTGGAGTGCAGGCCTTGGGGGACGCCGTCGTATAGTCTGTTTGGATGGCAGAAGCCATGCTATTTACTTGACGAGGGGTATGCTGAAAGTTTTGCAGACCTCATGAATACCACTGATTGGAATTCATATGGGCGAGCGAGTGGGAATCCAAAATGTCAGCAGTGTATGGCGCACTGTGGTTATGAGCCTGCAGCTGTTGAAGCCACTTTTGGATCGTGGAAGGGTTTCTTGCGAACTGCCCGGCTGGCGGTATTTGGCCCACCACGGGATCAGCATGAATCTACCCCTAGTCTGCCTGAAGGGCGGCAGGCCGCAGCACTTCCGATGCTCCCCATCATTGATACCATACCGGCAAAGACCGTTGCCTAAAATGGGATGTGTTAAATTTGTAGAGCCTTATCAGGCAATTTTTCAGACTAGGCCTTAAATAAAAGTACTCGCTGAGCTTCGATTGCAGCACCTCGGGCACCCGCGGTATCTCCGTTTGGCATGATCTCAATTGGAATGCTGAGTTGCTCTTCTCTCTGGCTTGGCATGCCTTTTCTTACCTCGTTGATAAACCACTTTTGGAAGGTCTCCTCGGTTTCAATGGCCCCGCCTCCTATAATCAGCGTGTCGGGGTCGAATACATTGATCATTTGGTCAAAGAACAGCCCTAAAGCTCTCGCCTGAACCCGAAAAATTTCCTGGCACATGGCGTCACCAGCAGCAGCAAGGCCACGAACTCGAATCGCTGCCTTGGCAGGATCAAGAGATGCCAATGGATGGTCGCTGTGCTTTTGAAGATAATGAGGCAGTAGTGTTTTTCTGATTGCTGTAAGCGAGCAGAGTGACTCGAGGCAACCATCGCGGCCACAGTTACAATGTGCCGTCACCCCCGCTAGTTCCGGAAGCATTGCCGTGAGCCTTTCGGTTGGGAGCAGAACGTGGCCAAGTTCTCCACCAAAGCCCCGGCTGCCAGCGACAACAGTCCCTTTATGAATAATCCCACCACCAAGCCCCGTCCCGATGATGGCAGATACCGATGTCTTGTTGGGTTGATTTCCGAAGATGGTCGTGTGGCCCCACACGGCGGCTGCATTCCCATCGTTTAAATAATGGACAGGAATCCCTAAGATCTTTTCGAGGCCGCCACGAATATCAAAACCAGCCCAGTCAGAGTGAACAAAGTTTGTTGAACCGCGGCTGCTAAAAACCCCATCTGCTGTTGCTGGTCCAGGTGTATCGAGTCCTATTGCAGCAATATCCTCGTGTTTTCTTCCTGCTTTTGAAACGGCTTCTTGTAGCCCATCAACAATTTGTTGCAAACAAATGGCCGGTCCTTCAACGCTCCGTGCGGGATGTTCACATAGATCAGAGATAAGAAATGTTCCATCGCCGTCCAGAAGTGTTGAGTTGACGGCTGTTCCACCTAGATCAACTCCGGCAACAAGTGGTCCCGTGTTGTTTTTGGATTCTGGTGTGGTCATTGCCGGGATGGGTTTCCTTTTTTCTGTAATGATCGCATGTTGTCACAAAGCCAACAGGCCGTTATTCAGTCGCTTCAAAGAGAATTATTCGGCCTCGACGAGCTCCCGACGAACCCGGCTCACGATGGCGCGGAGTCCCCTGCTCCGTAACATACCAAGTACGTCAGCCAGCCCCATTTTTTCAAGAAGGTCATCGGGCAGTTCCTGCGCCTCATTTTGAGGGCGGCTAGCCACTGCCTCTGAGAGAATTGCAACGAAACCCTTTACGGTTGGTGCCTCTTCTGCAACTTCTGCTACAAGATGCATTGAGCCGTCAGTGATTTCTGGCCAAAGAAACACAGAAGTTTGGCATTCATGGACCCGACGATCCTCGTTTTCTTTTTTAGCGAGGTAATCGGCACTCAATGGCGGCAGACGGTTCGCGAAGTCGAGGAGTAACTCGAGTTTCTCTCGAGCATCTAAGTCAACAAACTCTTCGACAATCTGGTCGATTCGTTCGTTCACCGTTTCCATACGTCACTTCCTCGTACTCTGAGATTCTGTGTGTGGTATTGCTTGCCAGATTACTCTAAGAATCTTGATTCGTCGTGTCGTCTCCTGCTTCACCACTAGGCAGAGAGCCCTTGATGATGGGAACGCCGACACAGTTGCCCCATTCCATCCAAGAACCGTCATAATTTCTGACGTTTCCAAAGCCAAGAAGATATTTTAGAACAAACCACGTAAGACTGGATCGTTCGCCAATACGGCAATACGCAATCGTTGGGCTTCGACGTTGGAGATGGTTTGCTTTGCAGTACAGGCTTTCAAGTTCTTTAGCCGACTTGAAGGTTCCGTCCTCGTTGACTGAGAGTGGCCAGGGGATATTTACTGCTCCCGGTATATGCCCTCCACGAAGGGCTCCTTCATTTGGGTAGTCAGGCATATGCAATCGTTCGCCAGAGTATTCTTCAGGGCTGCGGACATCAACAAGATTCTTGCCAGCTTTTTGGTGTTTGAGAACTTCGTCTCTGAGCGCTCGAACAGAACCGTCCTGTTCTGGTGCCGAATACGTTGTCTTCGGATACGTTGTCCTATCAGTTGACCAGGTTCGGCCCTCAAGTTGCCATTTTTTTCGTCCACCATTCATGATTTTGCATTTTGGATGACCGTAGAGTTTGAACACCCAAAAGGCGTAACAGGCCCACCAATTATTCTTGTCACCATAGAAGATAACGGCTGTGTCATTGCCGATGCCATTGTTCCGGCAGATTTCCTCAAATCCCTTCCGGTCAACGTAGTCACGAACGACTTGGTCTTGAAGGTCAACCTGCCAGTCAATCTCTACAGCCCCCGGAACATGCCCCTGGGTATAGAGAGCCCGATCCTCATTTGATTCAACAATCCGCACAGTGGGATCACCGTGGTGTTCAGCCACCCACTCTGTTGAGACGAGAACATCGGGATCTGCATATTCAGCCATGGAAGCAACTCCTTATATCTATCAATTTCCGAAGTAAACTGATCGTAGTGGAAGCCAAGAAGCCCTGCAACGACCGCTGCTAACTCCGCAAACTTGCGATGGTCGTCGCATTGTCTGGGTAGCCACTCATTCCATTGACAGTGTCTCGTCGATCACCGAGTGATGCGGTACGATGGTCTGGCGGAAATAGGATAACGGTCAGTTGCGTTATCTGCTCTCGCGTAAATCGAGGAAACGTACTCATAGGAGAACCGATGGGTCCCCAGTTTATTTTTCAGATTACTGATCTCACCAAAAAATTTGGTCAACGCGAACTGCTGAAAGATATCAATGTAGCCTTCTATCCTGGTGCAAAGATCGGGTTGCTTGGTCGCAACGGTGCAGGCAAAAGTACGCTGATGAAGATCATGGCGGGTATGGATACCGAATATGAGGGCGAGGCACGATTGTCGGAAGGATTCAGTGTTGGGTATCTAGAACAAGAGCCAGAACTTGATGCTGAGAAAACAGTATTTGAAAACGTTATGGACGGCGTGACTCAATCCCGAGCAATCCTCCAGCGATACGAAGAGATCAATGCCAGTTTTGCTGAGCCACTTACTGATGATCAGATGGAAAAACTTCTGGCTGAACAAGCAACTGTTCAGGATGAAATTGATGCCAAGAATTTGTGGGATCTCGACCGGCAGGTTGAAATTGCGATGGATGCCATGAATCTTCCGCCAGGAGATTGGAGCGTTACGAACTTGTCTGGTGGGGAACGGAGACGGGTTGCCCTGTGTCGTCTCCTACTCGAGAAACCGGATCTTCTCCTGCTTGATGAACCAACCAATCATTTAGATGCTGAAAGTGTCTTATGGCTTGAGCATTACCTTGCCGAATACACCGGCACGGTCGTTGCGGTGACACACGATCGATATTTCCTCGATAACGTTGCGAAGTGGATTCTTGAAGTGGATCATGGCAGGGGTATTCCTTTCGAAGGAAATTATTCTTCATGGCTTGAGCAGAAGCAGGCCAGGATGGCACTTGAAGAAAAGCAAGTAAGTGCGCGTCAGAAAACACTTTCCAAAGAGCTTGAATGGATTCGGATGTCGCCGAAGGCTCGTCAAGCGAAGAGTAAGGCCAGAGTGGCTTCTTTTGAGAAACTAGCCGCAGAAGAAGCGGCTACACGAGATACCGACGTCGAAATTACTGTCCCGGCGAGTCGCCCGCTCGGTGATCAGGTGATCGATGCCGAAGGACTATCAAAAGCATTTGGTGACAAGTTGCTGTTTGAAAATCTTTCATTCCGCTTACCGCCGGGTGGCATCGTTGGGATTATTGGCGCAAATGGCGCTGGAAAGACGACGCTCTTTCGAATGCTCGTGGGACAAGAAGAATCAGACACGGGTTCGATAAAAGTTGGTTCGACAGTTGATATCGGATATGTGGATCAAAGTCGTGATTCACTCGACCCAGACAAAACGGTATTCCAAGAGATCTCAGGAGGCCATGACACGATTCAACTTGGTAAGCGAACGGTGAATGCACGGAGTTATGTCGCCAAATTCAATTTCATGGGTCCAGATCAACAGAAAAAAGTCGGCGCCCTTTCAGGTGGAGAGAGAAATAGAGTTCACCTGGCGAAATTGCTGCGAAAGGGCGCGAATCTTTTATTGCTTGATGAACCAACCAATGACCTCGATGTCGATACCCTTCGGTCATTGGAGGAAGGCATCACAAACTTTGCTGGTAGTGTTGTTGTCATCACTCATGATCGATGGTTTCTTGACCGACTTGCCACACATATCATTGCCTTCGAGGGTGACGGATACGTCCATTTCTGCGAAGGAAACTTTGATGTGTACGAGCAGGGCAGAAAAGAGCGATTGGGTGCTGATGCCACCGAGCCTCACCGATTTCGGTACAGAAAACTACAGCAGTAAGGCTGTTTACCAGAAGCCATGAACTTGACATCGCTGTGCTGAGAGAGGCCTGCGAAAAAGTGGTCGAAGGGAAGGCGTTGTTGAGGACTCAGCCCATTGGTAACTGGATGGCTGCCGCAGCTGACCGGATTTCTTTCGGAAGGGGGAAGAAAACGTCTTCATCGCGAACAGTTTTTTCTTCGATTGAGATTCCCGAGGGGCTGTTTTCAAAGCGTTTACGAAGCCAGTTAACGCAGTCTTGAACGACCTGTTCCGGTGCGCTTGCACCAGCGGTAATCGCGATGCTTTCAACATTATCGAACCACGATGGGTCAATTTCATCAGCACCATCAATGAGATGTGCATGTACGCCATGTTCCTTCGCAAGCTCAGCCAATCTTTGGCTGTTTGAGCTGTTTTGGCTTCCTAAGACAAGGACAAGATCAGCTTCTTGAGAAAGCTGGCGAACAGCCTCTTGCCGATTTTGTGTGGCGTAACAGATGTCATCTTTGGGTGGACCAATCAATTGAGGGAAACGGACTTTGAGTCGATTAATGATTCGGGAGGCATCGTCTACAGAAAGAGTTGTCTGTGTAAGGTATGCCAGTTTGTCTTCAGGACCGAATGGTAAAGCGTCGACTTCCTCTGCTGTCTCAACGAGAGTGAATGCACCTGGGGCTTGGCCCATGGTGCCGATGACTTCGTCATGGCCCTCATGACCAATCAGGAAGATATGGTAACCCTGTTTCGCGTACTTGATTGCTTCAAGGTGGACTTTCGTTACGAGTGGGCACGTGGCATCAATGGCCCGCAGCTTTCTGTTGGAAGCTATCCGCCGAACTTCTGGGGCAACGCCATGAGCTGAAAATAAAAGGGTTGCTTCTTCTGGGACTTCCTCAATTGAGTCAACAAAAACCGCACCCTCTTTCACAAAGCGATCTACAACATGCTTGTTGTGGACAATTTCATGGAAGACATAAATAGGAGTTCCGTAGAGACGGATTGCTGTTTCAAGTGTTTCAATTGCCATGTTTACACCGGCACAGAATCCTCGAGGTCCGGCAAGAAGGATCTTCATGATTTTTTCCGTTGTGTGTGCTGGTCAATCGGACGCTGGAAAAGTTACGACTGAGTTCGTCATGTTCTACTGTAGCATGTAGGTGTAACGCCACAGTAGTAGGTACTTCCTGCCTGATACCGCCCTGCCCTTTCGGTCAGGTTTACGGGGTTCCAAAAGACTGCCAGATTCCAAAGTATGGTGTTGGGCAGTCTGCTGCAGGGAAACAGTGTTTCTTCTGGAAGTCGATCAAGCTGGGCCTGGAGCGTCACCGCCCAAGGAGCCAGTGCCTGCCAGTTTTTCCGGTAGTAGCTGTTGATCCGCTCATGACCCGAAAAATGCACCATATTGGTTCCATTCCGCCTGCACATAGGAGTCTTGAGGTTCGAAGGAGTTCGTTGGCTCCTGCTGGATATGGGGGGGAAAGTGTGCGAGCTATCAATCACAACCATGGTTTCCCGATACAAAGTTTCCGGCTCAGAACACGAGGGAAGTATGTCTGGAACCACAATTGATCAACACGAGAGATCTCAAACTATTCGGTACAGGCTGTTTATCAAGTTCTTTGTGACGCCGATCGTTTTTTATATGTGTTGGAGAGCTTCGACGTATGCAGTCGCGCTGGGACCTGAAGAAATGAACGGACTCGGTTGGCGATGCTTAAGTAGCCTCACTGCAGCCGGTGTAGCTGCATCAATTGCTGTAGGGTTTGTCAGCAAGAAAAAGTGAACGCTGGAGCGACATTGCGGATTGAAAAAGAGTTGCTGTTCCGCTGCAGGAGATGTCTCCTATAAACAAGTTATGGGAGTTTCCTATTGATGCTGTAAGATAAAAGAGTGTGCAAGTGAGTTCGTCTGGTTATCACGTGGATACCCCAAAACGATGTCGGTCGTGAACACTGAAAGAAGTCAGGTGGCTCGACGCGATCCGACGGCATGGAAGCTTGCTTCTATGCCAGATGGCCTTGACCTTGCATCGGCAGAATTATTCTGCCGTCAGGTTGCGGCGGCGCATTATGAAAATTTTACCGTTGCAACACGTCTTGTCCCTGCTGATATGCGGCAAGATCTTGCGAATGTCTATACTTTTGCAAGATGGAGTGATGACCTGGCCGATGAGTCCGATGGGGATGCGACAGACGTTTTGAAAGCTTGGCGTTCCGGATTAGATGACTGTTTTGCTGGTGAACCAAAGCATCCCGTTTTTGTGGCCCTGTCCAGAACTGTTGAATGCCATAAGTTACCAATAGAACCGTTCGCTGATTTAATCGATGCGTTCATTCAAGACCAAACTGTGGACCGCTATGACTCTCGAGAGCAATTACTTGATTACTGTCGTCGTTCCGCAAACCCAGTCGGTCGAATCGTGTTGTGCCTGGCGAATTGCCGAGCGATGGACCAGTTTGAATTATCAGATTCTATTTGTACGGGACTTCAACTTGTGAATTTCTGGCAAGATGTCCGGCGGGACCATCTGGCTGGACGGATTTATCTCCCGGCTGAAGATATGCAACGTCATGGTGTCAGTGAAACAATGCTTGAGTCCCCGACAGCAAGTCCTGAATTTATTGCGCTCCTTACTGAAGAGGTCGCATGGGCGGAGGCTTGTTTCGATAAGGGGCAGTCGCTTGTGAAAACAGCACCAACTGTTCTGAGGCCAGCGATTCGTCTTTTCCTCGAAGGGGGCCGAGGTGTCGCCAAAGCAATTCGGCGCACTGGTTTTGATACGCTTGCAAAACGCCCTACCCTGCCCCGGAGTACCAAGCTACGGCTCGCTGGGCAAGCGGCTGTCAGTATGATGCTGAGCCGAATCAGTAGGTGTCTCTGGGGTTCGTTGTCATGATTGTGTCTCAGCGTGCAGATGCCGCTTTTTGTCAATCAATACTGAAAAAAAGTGGGTCAAACTTCGCCTTGCCACTGCGATTACTCTCTCCCGAGAAACGGAGGGGCTCCAACGCCCTGTATGCATTCTGTCGCCTTGCCGATGACATTATTGATGGCGAAGGAACATTGTCCGACAAGTCCCAAGCGATTGATGAGTTTGAGAGAATGTTACGAAACGCACTCAACGGGCAGGTGGTTGACGATCCGGTGCTTCGTTCGATTGCATGTACGGCGGATCGGTATACCATCCCGCACGAACACCTCTTTGCAATTGTAAAAGGTGTGCGGTCTGACCTCACGCAGTCGCGGTATGAGACTACAGATGACCTTATTGAGTACTGCCGAAGAGTTGCTTCTGCGGTTGGGCTAGCCGCTGTTCCGATCTGGGGGCTTCGTCGAGGAATTTCTTCAGAGGACTGGGTTCCTCCAGCAGATGCATGCGGACTCGCCTTTCAATGGACAAACATTCTCAGGGATATTGTCGAAGATCGGGAGCGTGGGCGGGTGTATATTTCTAGGGAATCATTTCGCGAAGCCGGCTGTGATGTACAGGATTTATTGGCAGGTCGTATTGGCTCTGCATTCAAGGTTCTTGCATCCAATGAAGTCTCACGAGCCAACCGCTGGTTTGCTGAGGCGAGGCAATTGGATGAGTTCCTCTCGATCGATGGCCAACGTGTATTTCGAGCCATGTACGGCGTGTACCGAGAATTGTTTCGCTCAGTAGAGCAAGCTGGTTCGGAAGTTTTCATTCAGCGGGTTCGTGCGTCAAAGTGGCGACTGCCTGTGATGGGCATCTACAGTGTTCTTGCGGGGATTTCATGACTGAGAATACACACGACCAACGAGAGGTTGATGATACGAATGATCAACGGCGGGTTGTTGTAGTTGGCGGCGGGCTTGCCGGACTTTCTGCTGCCGCAGCGCTCGCCGAAAGTGGGTTTGCTGTGGAGGTTATTGAATCAAGGCGGAATTGTGGTGGGCGGGCAGCCTCTTTTGAAGATCCACAGGATGGGAGTCTTGTTGATGCCTGTCAGCATGTAGCAATGGGATGTTGCACGAACTTTCTAGACCTTTGTCAGCGAGCAGGTTTCGGATCGGAACTCCGCCGTGATCGCACGCTTTGGTTTATTGGTCCTGATGGCACTCGGTCAGCCTGTACGCCAGCAGGATGGCTTCCGGCGCCGCTACATCTTTTGCCACTTTTGTTCGGGATGTCTCATTTTTCTGTCTGGGAAAAACTCGCGCTTGCCTATGGCATGATGCGGTTGGCAGTTCGTCAAACTATTGCAACGGATAGTACAGAGCCGACAGCAGCACGGTGGCTTCGCTCGCGACAGCCGGAGCGTGTCATACATCTCTTTTGGCAGCCAGTGATTGAAAGTGCGCTTGGTGAGTCAATCGAATTAGTTGGTATTTCGGCTGTGCGGAAAGTCGTTGTTGATGGTTTTCTTGCACATCCTCAGGCAGCGGATCTTCTGGTGCCAACGGAGCCACTCGGTAAGCTATT
This sequence comes from Pirellulales bacterium, assembly GCA_016776925.1. Taxonomy (GTDB): domain Bacteria; phylum Planctomycetota; class Planctomycetia; order Pirellulales; family UBA1268; genus UBA1268. The sequence continues at coordinate 20,456 of JADHSL010000038.1, forward strand.
TGGCACGAAGCTCGTTTCGTGGCTCGGAGATCAAGGGGTGGTTGTTCATACGGGCCGGACTGTAACGGCGATTCAATATGGCGACTCACATGAGGTGACAGGAGTTTGTTGCGGTGAGGCCGTTCTTCCGGCAGAGGCCGTTGTTCTTGCTGTGCCTTGGCGAGCAGCTGCGCGATTGGTGCCCGATGTGTTACCCCCTGTGGATGAATCCTTTGTTGGGTCACCGATTACGGCAGTCCATCTGTGGTTTGACCGGCAGATATTTGATTTGCCACACGCTGTTCTTGTCGGGCGGGTTTCACAGTGGGTGTTTCAAGGCGATGAGGAACATATCGAGAAGGATGAAAAGCCTTCTGGTGTGGGAAAAGAGGGGATGGCTCACCACTGCCAAGTTGTGATCAGTGCCTCACGCGGGCTATGTGACGGAAATAGAGAGCACTTACTGGAGACAGTAGTGGCGGAGCTGCGAGAGATCTTTCCGGAGGCACAAGCTGCTCGGCTGATTCGTTCTCGTGTTGTAACTGATCCCACAGCAGTCCTTTCAGTACGACCGGGCATCGATACGGTACGGCCGTCGGCAAGAACACCGATACAGAACCTTTTTTTGGCCGGAGATTGGACGCAGACCGGCTGGCCTTCGACGATGGAGGGTGCCGTTCGCAGCGGTAGGTATGCCGCCTCAGTACTCATTGGCTCAATGAATGGAACAGAGCGGCCAGTTGTCGAGGATCTTCGGAAAAACGCCGTGATCCGTCTGTTTGTTGGTGGTTAGATCTGATTGCGGAGGCGGTCTGTCTTTCGACACTCAAGCTTGTGGAGTACAAACGTATCATCAGCGAGTAGTCTCATCGACTTCTTTTCTTTGCTGGAGATCCGTAGCTTCCCGATGTTTAACGATTCCTCCTATACTTTTTTCTTTTCACATCGTTGGTTTTTTCCTGACGACGTTTTTCACTCGTGGAGAGGTCGCCAATATCGCAGACGGTTGCGCCGATATCATGGGTTCTAGTCCGTTTGTAGGTGTAGGTCTTGTGACAACGGTGATCATCATATACGCCACCCTTGCGATTCAGTAAAACAAAAGAGCATCAATAGAAAGGTCACTTCAGCACATATGACTCGTCTCAAGCCATCTGTTTGTATCGATTCGGTTTTTGAAGGACAGTCGTTCCGGCATGCATGTAAGACCGTACGACAAGCAGGTATATCCGCCATTGAGTTCTGGGGCTGGTGGGATAAAGACCTTGATGCATTGCAGGACGCGCAGCAAGAAAATGATTTGGTGATTTCAGCATGTTGCACCAAGTTTATAAGCCTTGTGAATCCTGCGGATCGTTCAGCATATATCGACGGAGTAGCCGCATCGATTGAAGCTGCTCATAGGCTTGGGACAGACATTCTTATTTCGCAGGTAGGTGATGTTCGAGAAGATGTGCCTCGGGCAGCACAGCATGATTCATTAGTTGAAGGATTACGGGAAGTTGCTCCCCTCCTCGAGCAGGCCAACATCACCCTGGTCATTGAGCCACTGAATGAACGTGTTAACCATCCCGGCTACTATCTCGTGCGTAGTGATGAGGCATTTCAGATTATTGATGAGGTGAACAGCGACTTCATTAAAGTGATTTTTGATATCTACCATCAGCAGATAAGTGAAGGCGATCTGATCGAGAGCATTCGTTCAAATATCGATAAGATTGGTCACTTCCATGCTGCAGGAAATCCGGGACGTCATGAACTCCAACATGGTGAAATAGCCTATCCATTCGTGTTTGACCAGATTCGAGCAACTGGTTTCACTGGCTACGTAGGTCTCGAGTATTGGCCTCTTGAGAAAGAAGCCATTCTTGCGTTACGCGAAGTTTCCGGGTGGTTTGTTGAATAAAGCGTAGTATCGTACTGCGGGATAAGGCGACTATCTGTTTTTAGGAGCTTATGGATTTATGGAGTTCAGGAATGTCTGCTTGGCTCCACGCAACCGGTAAGAGGCACGCCTCATAGGAAGCGAAATGTCGCGGATTTTGAAAAGACTGCTGCAAGGCTTACTTTTACCGCGATTTATCTGATTTTTCCTTGCTTTGTAACTTAAAGCACATCACCCTATTCCCTTTATCTTTATCTTGAATGTTTTTGTACGTATAGCTAGACTATTGGTATAGAAAA
>JADHSL010000039.1 GCA_016776925.1 Pirellulales bacterium
GAACCTGTTTCGGCCCAAGACCTCGGAACACAACCAACCGCACAACCAACTGCACAACCAACTGCACAACCAACCGCACAACCAACCGCACAACCAACCGCACAACCAACCGCACAACCAATCACTACGATCACTGAAAACAGTTCGGTCTCTCCCTCTGGCACCAGCCCAGAAAAAATGCAGCCCTTCATTCAGCCCGTTCCACCGCCACCTTCAGATACTTCCGCAGCATCTGTACCAACTATGCAAAACACAGCCGCTGATGGCACTGTGTCGATTGTTATTCAGCCGGACACTCGATCCCCCCCGCCTCCTGCCGAAATCACCCGTCCGTTGAACCCGATCGAGCCGCAAAACCCGACAGTGATGAGTGATGCAGAAGCTGCCGCTCCTCCGGACAAGACTGCTGCGACACTGTTACTCGAGCGTATTCTCGAACCACTCGAACTGAATGAAGCCAACAATCGTATCGACCCAACTCGCAGTGCAACGCTTTACGCAAGACCACTGCCACTCATCGAGGCACTTCAGCGGTCGGGAGATCGGAGCCGAAGACTCTGGATAACTCAGGCCTATTGGCAGGTATCACGTGGATACGCCAACATTCGGTTTGCAACTGAGGCCCGAGAACGTCTCGAATTTATCGCACCCGGCAGCGACCCTCACGACCAGATGGTACTCGATGTAGCAAGTGCGGCGGCTGAGGCCGACCTGGCAGACGCTCATGCTGAATTGATCGCTGCACAGCAACAGCTCGTTGATCTCGTCAGACTACCGATAGGTGAACCGGCTCCATGGCCGGTTGACCGTCCACTCGCAGGATCGTATGAAACCCACTTTGCTGCAATATTCGCGACCCGACCAGCAACAGGACGCATTCGAGCGATCGATCGGATGCTTCCAAGTAAGCATGACGCAGTTGAGGCACGAGCAGTAGCAGTCGAGGCAGCAGAGTCTGCCATGAATCGTGCTGAATCCGATCATGCTCGCGGCAAACGCCCAATTGAGGCCGTGGTTGCAGCCCATCGAATGCTTCGCCAACAGCAGCAAGAGTTCGCGGAGTCTCTCGCAACATACAATCTTGATATTGCAGAATACGCGATGGCAGTCGCAGATGCATCGGTTCCTGACGATCGATATGTATCGATGCTTATTGGCACACCCATCCAATGGAAACCACAACCTGCCTCGAACGTTATCCCCGCAACTGGACTTCAACCTATTGAGCAGACGACAACACTTCCGCAACCATGACCTGCTAGGTTCCTTAGGCAATACTGATTTGAAATTCACATTATGTGAAGTCATCAACGCTATTGCCGACCCAATGTGCAATCTGTAAAGAGTGCGATATTCTTTACAGTACTCAGGCTAGGCGTCTTGGGAAGATGATATTGGTACGACCCAGTTTCCAGAAATATAGACAACAAGAGCATGCCTGCGACGCTACCCCACCCATCCTCTGACACTCCAAAGCAGGCGACTCAACGTCTCAAGATCGGCAGCGTAGATGTTGATCCTCCTGTTTTGCAGGCTCCTATGGCTGGCTACACAAATTACGCCTTTCGGCAAGTTGTCAGAGAGTTTGGTGGAGCGGGACTACTTGCAACAGAGATGATCGCAGCCCGCAGCGCCATCTGGCTTGAGACCAATAAAAGTGAACACCCAGATCGCCTCTGGGGCGTACGCGAGGAACCTCGACCGCTTGCGGTTCAGATGTGGGATAACGATGCTGAAAATCTTGCTCAAGTAGGCAAACGACTAGCACGAGATTTTCAGGTAAGTGTTATCGACCTGAACTTTGGCTGTCCGGTTCGTCAGGTCACTGAAAAGGCACACAGCGGATCATGGTTGCTGCGCGACCCCGAACGTGTTGGTGAAATTGTTCGTCGTGTTGTTGATGCCTGTGGCGACACACCTGTCTCGGCGAAGATCCGTCTTGGATGCTCCGACAATTGTCAGACAGCTATTGAAGTGGCTCAGCGCATTGAAGAAGCGGGGGCAAGTTGCCTTACCGTTCACGGTCGAGTTGCAGCTCAGTACTTCAAAGGCGAAGCAGACTGGGAAGCGATCCGCCAGGTGAAACGATGCGTCTCTCGCATACCCGTGGTTGGCAACGGGGACATCACTTCCGCCGAGGAGGCCGTTTCACGACTCAAGAATTATGGTGTCGACGGGGTCATGATCGCGCGTGAATGTCTGGCAAAGCCCTGGATTTTCTCACAGGTTGCTGCGCTCTTGAGGGGAGAACCGAAACCACCTGACCCAACATCCGACGAACAGAAGCATATCGTCCTCCACCACTACGAACTTGTATGTAGCCGGTTTGGTGTAGACCGAGGCACCCTCCTCATGAGAAAATTTGCTTGTTCATATGCCCAAGGAATTCCTGGAGCACGAGACTTTCGAGGACATGTCTCACGAGTCACCACTCGGCCGGAATTTCTTGACGTGGTTCGTCGATATTTCCCAAAACGTGATGCAGACTGAAAACCCGTCTTTTTGTCAAATCCCCGAGCCACTCGAAAATACAACTCGATCTCATTATTGAATTCAGGGCCTGAATTCTCCAACACACTGCATCCCGACATCTAACGCCACCGAAGAAAAACCGAGCGGCCTCGCAACCACCCATTTGAAACCAACATTGAAGAATTTCGCGACACAGGGGGTTTTCAGTAGATTTCCCCGCACATTCAGTTCCCGAACTGTCGGAACCCTATAATAACCGTATAGTAGTAGTAGAAAGAGACGCTATAGAAAGATACGTCTCGGACCGAAGTATGGAAATGAACTGATTACTACGTCGCACCGGAGTTTACCGTAATGACACAGCCCTGGATCGAAGGCCGTTTTGAAGAAAATATGGTTTTGACAACGGTAGAGCAAGCTATTAATTGGGCTCGTCAATCCAGTATTTGGCCAATGACATTTGGTCTGGCCTGTTGTGCAATCGAAATGATGGCAGCAGGTGCAAGCCGATACGACATGGACCGCTTCGGTGCTGGTGCGTTTCGCGCCACGCCCCGACAAGCCGATCTGATGATTGTCGCCGGAACCGTAACCTACAAAATGGCAAGTCGCGTTCGGCGGCTCTACAACATGATGCCCGATCCAAAATACGTCATCGCCATGGGTGCGTGCACCACAGGCGGTGGACCTTACTTCAAGTGGGGCTATCACGTCGTAAAAGGAGTTGATCTCGTTGTTCCTGTCGACGTTTATGTTCCTGGCTGCCCACCACGTCCTGAAAGTCTGCTTGAGGGTCTCATGAGAATCCAAGATAAGATTATGGGCCAAAGACTTGCGAAGCAGTCTGACGGAACTGGGAAAATTGCTGACGAACTCCCTATACCCCACCACTCGGGCTACGTTGCTTCAGCTGTTAAGGATGATGGGGAACTTGTTCACGATCATCAAAAAGTTCAGTCATAGTTCTTTGTATTACAAAATTTGAAATAGAAAAGTCTGGTGAATTGAATGAGCGAGCGGCTAGAAATTAAGAACGTTCATGTTGCTGTGGAGGGCCAAGAAATCCTCAAAGGAGTTGATCTTACGATCGGCAGAGGAGAAGTGCATGCACTCATGGGACCGAACGGATCAGGAAAGAGTACGCTCGGATACGCCATTATGGGCCACCCTTCCTACGAAGTAACGGAAGGATCTGTTGAACTGGTTGATAGTGATGGCACACGACATGACATTCTCGCTATGGAACCTGACGTACGAGCACGAACTGGTGTTTTCCTGGCATTTCAACGACCAATGGCAATTCCGGGGGTTCGACTCGCGGATTTTCTTCGTCATTCTGTAACGAACGTCCGTAATCCTGACCGAAAAGAGGGTCAGGAACTCATGCCGATGCGAGATTTCCGAAAGGAACTCAAAAGCAAGATGCAAGATCTGTCAATGGACTCTGACTTTGCCCGCCGGTACGTCAACGATGGTTTTTCCGGCGGTGAAATGAAGCGAGCAGAAATCCTACAGTTGGCAATGCTTCGACCTCGATTCGCCATCCTTGATGAGACCGACAGTGGTCTCGACGCGGATGCTGTACGGCTTGCAAGTGAAAGTATTGCACGAATTGGCGGAGCAGAAATGGGCATCCTGATCATCACGCATCACGAACAACTCCTAGAACACAATATTCCCTTACAGACTCATGTCATGTTAGGTGGACGTATTGTTGAGTCAGGAGGCCCAGAACTCGCCGCTGAACTTCACAAACAGGGTTATGATCGAATAAGAAAGGCGTATCCTGATGCAGCTGCTGCTGAAGAGGCCATGGAAGCAGAACGTCGACTTGAAGCTACAACATCCTGACGCAATCCCGACACCCTGAAAAGGAAATCATACGATGTCTACTGACACTGATGAATCTTCGACGCTCGCACTTGGAGAGATCAATAAATACGATTTCCGTACGGATACTCCTACTGTTTTTAAAGCCCGCCGAGGACTCGACAGAGATATTGTTTCTCAGATTTCAGAAATGAAAAAAGAGCCGACTTGGATGCGAGATTTCCGACTGAAATCCCTCGACATTTTCAACTCAAAACAAATGCCAAACTGGGGCGGCAATATCGGCATCGATTTCCAGGACATTTTCTACTACCTCAAGCCCGCTGAACAGCAGGGTAAGACATGGGAAGAAGTTCCAGAAGAAATCAAAAAGACCTTCGACCGTCTCGGCATTCCGGAAGCTGAAAGGAAATTTCTCTCCGGCGTGAAAGCCCAGTTTGAGAGTGAGGTTGTCTACGGATCACTTCAGGAAGACCTTGCAAAAAAAGGTGTTATTTTCACCGATACTGACACCGCGGTGCGAGAACACCCAGATCTTCTACGGGAATACTTTGGGACAATCATTCCGCCAACTGACAATAAATTCGCTGCCCTGAACTCTGCGGTTTGGTCAGGCGGTTCCTTTATCTACGTCCCCAAAGGCGTCTCTATCGAGTTCCCCCTGCAGGCGTACTTCCGCATTAATGCCGAGAGCATGGGGCAATTTGAGCGAACTTTAATTATCGTTGATGAAGGCGCACACGTTCATTATGTCGAGGGCTGCACTGCTCCGATGTACTCTACTGAGAGTCTTCACTCAGCAGTCGTCGAAATTGTTGTGAAGAAACATGGGCGTTGCCGCTACACAACGATCCAAAACTGGGCCAACAACATTTACAACCTGGTTACGAAACGTGCTCTTGCATATGAGGGTGCAATGATGGAGTGGATTGATGGCAATCTCGGAAGTCAACTCACCATGAAATACCCAGCTGTCTATATGATGGAGCCTGGGGCTCGCGGCGAGATTCTTTCAATTGCATTTGCAACCGCCGGTCAGCACCAAGACGCCGGTGCAAAACTTGTTCATGCTGCACCAAATACCTCTGGACGGATTGTCTCAAAGAGCATTTCAAAAAACGGTGGTCGCTCAAGTTATCGCGGACTTGTTCGCGTTGAGCCTGGTGCAAAGAAAAGTCGATCGAGTGTCGTTTGCGATGCACTGATTCTTGATGACATAAGCCGAAGTGACACATATCCATATATTGAGATCGAGGAACAGGACGTCTCGATTGGTCACGAAGCAAGTGTTTCAAAGATTGGAGAAGAACAGCTATTTTACCTCAAAAGCCGTGGCCTCTCCGAGGCTGAAGCGAGCACTATGATCGTAGGCGGTTTCATTGAGCCACTTGTCAAAGAACTCCCGATGGAATATGCCGTCGAGATGAACCGTCTGATCGAACTACAGATGGAAGGCTCCGTCGGCTAACCTATTCCTCTCCTCTGACTTCACTTATTCTTGCTTCATGACGACGACAACAGCCCCTGCCGCACTATTTAATCGCGATGCGTTCCACCAGCTCCTTGCTGAAAGTCCTCTGCCCGACTGGGCAGACCAACAGCGACGTTCCTGCATGGATCAACTCGAGACGCTTGCTTTACCGAATCGTCGGCAAGAACACTGGATGCGAACAGACCTTCGCATGTTTAAGCCGGACATGTGGGGACTGCGACCGATATCCGCTTCTGAACCGCCTACAGGCCTTCTCGCTGCTCGCTTTCCATCCTCCAACGATCAGTCTCGTGATGTCCAGACAATGGGACAACCTGACTACGCAGGTCATTTCAAGACCATAAACGGCCATGTTGTTCAAAATGAAATTGATCCGGCTCTTGCTGACCAGGGTGTTCTCTTCGGCACTGCCGAAGATGTGCTTGCCAGTAGTGGTGACGTGCTGAAGAACCACTGGCTACAGATTATCGACTCAAAGAACGATTATTTTGCTGCCCTTCACGGAGCGTTTCACCGCGGCAGTATGATTCTTTATGTCCCTCCGGGTGTCCGCATTGCAGAACCAATTCATTGCCTCGCTGCAATTGATGACGGTGGTGTCGACACATCGCATGTACTTGTCGTTCTCGGAGAGGACGCTGAAGCAACCGTTCTTACAGAAACTGCTACATGTGGAACAACTGGCTCAGGAACAGGCTTCCACTGCGGCGGCACTGAGATAGTCGTCGGGAAAAACGCTCTCCTCCGAATGGTGAATGTCCAAAACTGGGACCGTGGTGTATGGCACGTTGCTCGACAAAAAGCAGTTATTCATGAAAACGCGAAACTCCAGTGGACGCTTGCAGCGCTTGGCAGTCGGTTATCTCAAGTCGCTCAAGATGTAGCACTCGTTGGAAAAAATGCTGAGGCGCAAGTCAATGGTGTGATGTTTACAGAAGGCAAGCAACAACTTGTCTATAATACACTGCAGCATCACGAAGCACCGTCTTGTCGCAGCGACCTTCTTTATAAGGGTGCTCTGCAAGACCGCAGCCGCCTTGTCTGGCGAGGAATGATCAAGGTCGATAAGGCTGCTCAAAAAACAGATGGCTACCAGCGCAATGATAACTTGATGCTTTCGGAGTCTGCACGGTCTGACTCAATTCCTGGCCTCGAAATCGAGGCTGATGACGTTCGCTGTACCCATGGTGCAACCAGTGGCCGCGTTGATGAGGAGCAAATCTTTTATGCACAAGCGCGGGGATTGTCGGCAGACGAGGCTGCGAGACTCGTTGTCGCAGGATTCTTTCAGCAGGTATTCGATCGCATAACAATCGCTTCTGTTCGAGAGGCATTGGCAACGGCAATAGGAAGCCGGATTCGAAGAGTATCCTAACCCAGCAGAAACAGTTATTCGTAACGCTCACCAGAAGCCTTTCTTTCATGCCAGAATTCATCCATGTTGCCGATGCAGACGACGTTCCAGACCCAGGAAAGGTACTTATCGAAGTGGAAGGGGAAATGATTGCCCTATTCCATGTAGGTGGTTCGTTCTACGCCATCGATGATGTTTGCACTCATGATGGAGGCCCGCTTGTTGATGGTGAACTTCAGGACTACACAATCGCCTGCCCAAGACACGGTGCAAAATTCGACATCCGCACTGGCGCAGCTCTTTCGATGCCAGCAATTCGACCCACTCTTGCACATGACGTGAGGGTCGAAAACGGGGGTGTTTCTGTTCGACTTCGAGAGACTGGATCGGGGCCGAGTGGAAACCCTGCACCGTCTACCGTACCGGCAGCAGCCGCCGCACTTTCTGCTCCATCGCAGACGACTCAGAAGGCAGATGTCACTACGAAATCACACGACGGCACAGTAACTGACACAACAGATAGTCCGCCAGCTGATACTCAAAGCCTTACAAGCCAGACTCTCTCTGAGGACCTTGTTCGTGAATTACTGAAGCAGGTGAAAGACCCTGAATTATTTGTAAACATTGTTGACCTAGGACTGATTTACGACGTCTCTTTCAACCCGGCACCAGATAACTCAAAACAACTTGTCTTGATTGATATGACGATGACAAGTCCAGCCTGTCCTGCTGGACCACAACTCATTGCCGATACAAAACGTGTCGTCAACACGCACGAAGATGTCGCTGAAGTCGAGGTTCGGATTGTTATGGAACCACCGTGGACACCAGACCGCATGACCGACGATGCCCGCGACCAACTGGGAATCTTTTGATTCCTCTTTGAACTGCACTCCAGCATGCGTCTCTTACTTTATGAATGGTGCTGCTCAGGTGGAATGCAGAGTGGTATTGCTCGTGACATTCTGCAGAAGGCTCCTCTTGAAGACTTCCTGAAGGAGGGCCGCCTCATGCTTGAGGCACTCGCATGCGATGCTGAAAAAAATGCAGATCTGAATATCACTGTGATGGTTGACGCAACCCTTCCGGCGACTGAAGTTCCACTCTTTTCTGAAAATATTACTGTTGAGAAAGTCCCTCCCGGCGCGAACGGTTCGTCTCTTCTTGCCGTGGCCTCTGAGTCTGACCATATCATTCTCGTCGGGCCAGAGACTCAGGGCATTCTACTCCAGTCCCTCATCGCCTTAGAACAAGCAGGTCTTGGAGACAGGCTCGTCAATTGCCCAGCGCCTTTTATCCGCGCTGCAAGCGACAAGCAGACGACATGCGCGATGCTCGCCGCAGCTGGTATTCCAACCCCGGCTGGCTGCACTCTACCCGCCGGTGGAAGCATTCCTACCGGATTTCGACTTCCTGCCGTCCTCAAAGCTCGTGAAAGTGCTGGGTGTGATGGTCTGAGAATTATTCAGAACCGCTCCGATTTTGTCACGCCAGAAACAGACTCACGGCTTGAATGTCATATTTCAGGCATCCCAGGCAGCGTCTGTTGTCTCTGTCGAACTGATTCAATCGTTCCATTACTCCCATTCGAACAACTGTTCACTCACGCACAGCAGCCGGTGTACATCGGCGGTCGCCTTGCTCACGAAGATTATCATGATCGAATGCAGTCTCTTGCAGTACGGTCGATCGAAGCTCTCAACAAAGCAACGCAGGCTACAGCCCGTGGCTGGGTCGGAGTTGATATGATTCTGGGTAGCCGTGACGACGGGAATGACGATCGAGTACTCGAAATCAACCCTCGTCTCACGACTTCTTTCATTGGCTTATCCCGAGGTCAGCAAGGTGGCCTCATTTATCCGCTCCTCAATCACATGCATGGTGGAGAAATTCACCTTACCCCATGGAACATAGAAGCCTGTGAGTTTTCCGTGGCGTAACATTTACACGTAATGGTTTTCGTTCATGTCATTAACGTCGATCAATTCATGGCTGGCTTTTGATATTGGAGGAGCCAACATAAAGGCTGCTGACGGACGAGGGTGGTCCCATAGTGAACCTTTTGCAATGTGGCAGGACTGGAAACGTCTCCCTGATGCCATCGCACATATCAAAAGTCTCCACCCTGCCACCCACTATGCCGTCACTATGACAGGGGAAATTGCCGATTGCTTTTCTGACCGCCGCGAGGGTGTCGAGCATATTGTTGGGTCGTGTTCCATCGCCGCAGGAGAAAACGCTGTTTTCTTTTATAGTGTCGATGGCACCCTTCTCAGGGCAGATAAAGCCACGCACCAACCGCTCCAAGTCGCTGCTTCGAACTGGCATGCCTTGGCTCGGCTCGCCGGTTCACTTGCCCCTTCAGGGAGAAGTTGGCTGATTGATATCGGCTCAACAACAACTGACATTGTGCCTCTGGCATACGGACAGCCAATTCCTCAGGGGATGACTGACTGGGATCGGCTACTCTACGGCGAACTCGTTTATACCGGTATGGAACGCACGCCTGTACCTGCCCTCGTACGGTCGCTGCCTCACCGCGGGAGCACACGACCAGTTGCTTGTGAGTGCTTTGCCACGTCACAAGATGCCTGGCTCCTCCTCGGCGGCCTGCCTGAAAACGCCACGTCGAATACCACAGCCGACAAAAAGCCAGCCACCCGTGATGCGGCTCGTATTCGTATGGCTCGTTCTATGCTTCTTGAACCAGCATCATTTACCTTTGCCGATGCGATTGAAGCTGCAACGGCAATCGTCGAATCACAGACTCTTGTAATTCAAGATGCCATGGGGGCACTGATTCAGAACCCACTCCCAGAAGATCATGTCGTACTAAGTGGACAAGGTGAAATTTTAGCAAGAAGAGTCTTTGATCATATGGGCTGGAATCCGCAGACAGTTTCTCTCAAAGACGTCTTAGGACCTGAACTCTCACGTGTGGCTCCAGCTCACGCCGTAGCAATGATAGCGCAGCAGAGAGTATGAATAGAATGTCATCACAGGAAGAAAAACCATGGGAATGGGATCACGGCTGGCTTCGCCAACCATGCGACAGAAGCAAACGACCCCGCGTTGTAGTCAAGGTCGGTGGTAGCCTTTTCTCAACGCCTGGATGGCAGCATGCTGTCCAATCTCTCATTGCACATGAAGCACTGTCCAGCCATTCGATAGTCGTCCTTGCGGGGGGCGGTGCTCTTGTAAACGGGCTACGAATCATTGATGCAAACAGCTCACTGCCACCCCTTTTGGCACATGACCTCGCACTCGAGGCCATGGGGATCACGGCTCAACTCGTTGCAACGATGCTGAAACTACCACTTGGCGAGGAAGAGACAGGTGCCTCTCCGGTAGTACTCGACATCAAAAAGCGGGGTGTGGTCGGCAATGCAATTGAATCTCTTCCCCCTTCATGGGACACAACAAGTGACTCAATTGCGGCTGCTGTTGCGGCTACAACGAAGTCTGCTTTACTACTCGTAAAGAGCACTCCACCACCGATACATGACATTGAGTGTCTTGCTTCCAAGGGCTGGGTAGACCACTCTTTCCCGACGGCCTGCATCAACTTAGAAGCCATTCGCTGGGTAGCACCGCGGCAGTAGAACGAGTCAGGTCCTTAGAAACCGGGCACCGTTGCAGTGAACATATCATTCCCAGCAAATGCCGGTCTCAGGACGGGAGGCCAGTGCCAGCTTCCGTGCAGAGCCAACATCTGGAGTCTCAATAACTTCTTCGAGAAAAGCCCATGGCTGAAACTGAACACCTCCAGAAGCACTAAGAACCCATCGGCTCCCTCGCTTGATGCCATGCGCAACTGTGGGCACCTGCTTTGGAACTTCATAGCTTGAAAGCTGAACTGATGACGCGTCCTTCAATAGCGAGAGATCCAGCCCCGCTCGATCGGCCAGTTGCCTGCTGTCGATTAAAGCTGCAACAACTGCCAGATCAACACAATTCATTAACTCTCGGAAAACAGGCTTGTTTGATGCCAGATCGTCGTAGCACGCTGTCATTTGCTCACACCACAGTGCAGCATTCTTGTCAGTACGTCCGCTTCCTCGCTTCATACCCTCTCGAACCAGAAGATCGGTTTCAGTCAGGCACACCATTTTTCCACCTGTGAGTTTCCAACCGAGTTCATCAGGATCTCGTGCAATGGGGCTATATTGAGCTTCTAACCAGAAACGGGGCAACATTGTTGAGCCGGCAGTAGCCTGGACCATTGAAAGATAACTCGGCAATTCAGCAACTTCTGACGACTCCAGCCCCATACCGATTCGCTTCATTCGATAATCTGCAGCTACGAGAACTTGCGCGAAGTGCGTATCTGCTGGCACACCCCCAACTGTCACTTGCTGAGGACCCAAAGCCTCTTCCATTGACCGAAAGATTTTCTGTGGATTTGGCATCTGTTTTATTGAGCTCAGGATTTCCTGCAGCCGAGCAATGCCCTCGGGTGTTGGATCAATAGAGCAACGCATTCCACCCATGCGTGCTGCGTCAATCGACCGAAGAGCCACGACCAAATCTTCAAGCAGCAAGAGCGGCCGACCACTAGTTGCACCAACGAAACTACCATTTCCATCAACAGCAACTTCATCACTCGGTCCAGCCAGAATTAAATCGTGTGCGTCAGGGTCAACAAACACATATTCGATTTGCTCAAGCCCACCAAGCGTTAAGACTTCTGGAGAAACAAGATCGTGTTCTGTTACAGCCCGCTGAACATCTTCGAGAATGCGTTTCAGTGAAACCTTTTGAAGTTCACAACGCTGCCCCGTCTTCGGAGGGTTTGCACTGAGTATTTTTTTTCGCTGAGCAGCAATACTCGCAAGTGCCTGTGGCTCAATCGTGCGAACGATACCGTCAGTATCTACTGAAATACCACCTACTGCCTGAGCACCGAACCCAGCTCCTTGGCCGAATACATGCTTGGTAAAAAACAGATTCAGGACTACAACCAGCACAAGAGCACAACACGTGGTTGCAAAACTGTTCTCAAAGACCGTAAAAACATTTCTTCGTGTGCAGCTACGCATAAAAACCCTCATCATGACGTTCAACTGGAAATCAAAACAGGCAAACTGTTCGAGCAACGGTATGGATTTGTGATTGCACGACAATGTAGATGAGATGCTAGCCTCAGCACGCCCTTGAGGGCAAACCCTCTTTACTGGAGCAAATGCAGCCCGAAAGGCCTATTCTTCAATGTTTTGATGAATTCTGTGACTTTTTCCTGTTAAATTAGGGCTTACTACGCGATGACGTTTGGGTTTGTTTTTGATTGATTCTTGCGTGAGTGTATCGCAGGGAGAGTTCCAATTGGCCATGATGTAAGCATGAATAACGACAAATCCATTCCGCTTGCCGATGCTCATGTCCTTGTTCGGGATCCTGCCAATGGCCCGATGCTTAATCCGCTCACTCCCGGGGAAGTCCTCAGCCTTGGCCGTGCACCCGGTAACACCATTGTGCTACACGACGAACGGGCAAGCCGAAATCATGCCGAGATACGGGTTAATGATGACGGAAAATGGGTTATCCACGACCTGAAAAGCCGAAATGGCACAACGGTCGGTGCGAATGAAATCACATCAGAACATACGCTTATCGACGGAGACACGATTCAGATCGGATCCATTACGATCCTTTACTGCGAGGGGCCTCCACCATCGTTATCTGAGGCGGTCGGATCTGACACCGATGGCACTGGTATAACGGGCGAAATGTCTGCGGAAATCGCAGAGTGGCATTCCACAATTCGCTACCGGCGAAACCGTAGTCGTTTACTCGATGACATACGCGAATCAGCACGAACTGCTCCAAAAGTAGGGCAAGCAGCAGCAGAACTATGCCGACTCGCATTTACGCTAGGTCGCACCACAGAAGTTCCATCTGCTGCAAACCGTGCTCTCGAGTCTGCGATGCTTGGATCGAATGCAAGCAAAGGAATGGTTTTGCTGCCAACGCCAGAGGCCATCCATGAAGAGAGAATGACAGTAACTGACTTATATGGTGTTGCAGCAGTACCTTCTGACCTTCGCATTGATGCCATTCCAACAAACCTGATCGAGGCAGCCCTTGCAACCGATGAAGCGATTTTGGCCGGACCGGAGACCGTTGGTGAACAACCACCAGCAATAACCATAGCCGCCCCCATACGCGTGAACGGAAAGCCTATCGGGGCAATCTACCTCAGTAGCGAGCCGAGTGATGATGAAAAATCTCCTGACGACCTCGAGTTTGTAATTGCTGTCTGCGACGCCATAGGCCAGGTCTACACAAACCTTGAGGCTCGAGAAACTCTTTCGACTCGACTCGCAACGGCAGCCAGTGAAAACAAACTGCTCAAAGAGCGACTCGGTGAAAGAACACGTATGGTTGGTGAAAGCCCTGCCCTTGCAATAATCACAACACAGGTTGAGCGTGTTGCGGGCACAAAAGCCACAGTCCTTGTGCGAGGTGAAAGCGGTGCAGGCAAGGAATTAGTCGCACAAGCTATTCACGACGCAAGTGATCGCAAGAGTGGCCCTTTTGTTTGCCTGAATTGTGCTGCTCTTTCAGAGACGCTCCTGGAAAGCGAGCTCTTTGGTCACGAGAAAGGTGCGTTCACCGGTGCGACTGATAAAAAGGCCGGAAAATTTGAACTTGCTGACAACGGAACTCTCTTCCTGGATGAGATTGGTGAGATGAGCCCTACGATCCAGGCAAAATTCCTGCGAGTGCTTGAGGGCCATGCATTCGAACGAGTGGGAGGCAGCACTCGACTCAAGGTCGATGTGCGAGTTGTAGCAGCTACAAATCGTCACCTTGAAGACGCCGTTGCAAGTGGTGGATTCCGACGAGACCTTTACTTCCGACTGCGTGTGGTTGAAATTGCTGTACCTCCACTTAGAAAACGACAAGAAGACATCGAACTCCTTGCACATCACTTCCTAGACGTATTCAGTCGAGAGACTGGCCGAAAAATCGAGGGCTTCAGTGCTGCAGCTATTCATGCGATGCAGGAATACCATTGGCCCGGAAACATCCGTGAATTAAGAAACTGCGTCGAACGTGCTGTTGTCTTGAGTGCGAGCAGCACCATTGATGTGCCAGACCTTGCACTGAGTACTCTTGCCTCCCCGGGTGATACCGGACAGATAGAACCCACAGCCAGTAAGTTTACTCCTGAAACGTTAGCCTCTATCGAAAAACGTCACATTCTGGCGACACTCGAGTGTACCGGTGGCAATAAAACAAAAGCAGCGAAACTTTTGGGGATTGAACGATCTACCCTTGATCGTAAATTTGCTCGATGGGGCAAAGCCGATTGAACAGAGTTCATCTATTTACATTAAAGACCAAAATATCGCTTCCAAGCTTCAACGTCTCCTGGCCCCGGCTCCGTCGGTTTTGTTTCCTTTTGTCGAACACGTTCGTTCATCGCACGACGCCTTCCTGTGAGCCATTCATTGCTATCGATGGCAGCCGCACGCCGACGGCGTGCGGCTGCCTGCACTCGCCTATCACTGGACACGACAACCAGGCCTGATGGTGATTCCTCCTCGACCATTTCCTCGATGAGCGTATCTGCA
Source organism: Pirellulales bacterium (assembly GCA_016776925.1). Taxonomy (GTDB): domain Bacteria; phylum Planctomycetota; class Planctomycetia; order Pirellulales; family UBA1268; genus UBA1268. The sequence goes on from JADHSL010000039.1 coordinate 14,726, forward strand.
TCTGGATATTCCCGTGCAAACCACACTCGAATAGATCCGTGCAGGTATCGTGCAGGAAGACCATCAGGGGCATCGGCCGCATCAAAAACAACAATTGTCTGTTCCGCTTCAGCCCCAAGCAGCTCTAAAAGGTGGTCAAGAAGAGCTCGACGAGACTGCTCAAACCCAAGCGGCCCTCGCGCATCACCAAACACACCAGAGGCATGCAGTAGGTTGTACCCATCGATAATGATCATTGCTCTTCAACTAGCTGGAGAGGCGATATTTCACTTTCCCGTGAACAATTGTCGCAACAGCTCGCCCGCGTAGCGTCCATCCATCAAATGGTGAATTCACACTTTTTGATGCAAAAGAATTGACATCTACTTGCCATTCATGAGACGGATCGATAAGTGTCACATCAGCAATCGCCCCTGGCCTGAGGGTCCCTCGATTAATACCAAGGATCCTCGCCGGCAGCAGACTAATCGCTTCGACAAATCGTGGCCAATCAATACGACCAGACTCAATCAGACGTGTTACAGAGAGGCCAACTGCTGTTTCCAGGCCAAGGATGCCAAACGGCGCCCGGTCTAGTTCGAGTAACTTTTTTTCCGGTGCATGCGGAGCGTGATCTGTTGCAATACAATCGATTGTGCCATCAGCAAGCCCGGCGAGAATACCTTCGACATCTTTTGCTGTCCGCAACGGTGGGCTCATTTTAAAGTTTGAATCAAACCCTCGAAGAGATTCATCCGTAAGCGTAAAATGATGCGGGCAAGCCTCCGCAGTAACCCGAATGCCACGTGATTTTGCTTCTCGGATAAGGTCGACTCCCTGAGCTGTCGAAACATGCATTACATGAAGACGACCACCAGTCACATCTGCGAGTGCGATATCTCGCCCGATCATCACTTCTTCTGCAGCTGCTGGCATTCCCTCTAGACCAAGCGACATGGAAACAATGCCTTCGTTCATTACACCACCATGAGAAAGCTCGAGAACTTCTTCATGAGCCAAAATTGGTTTGTCAAACATTCGGCAATACTCGAAAGCCCGACGCATCAACTCGGCATCGTACACGGGCGATCCATCGTCACTGAACGCAACAGCACCGGCTTCAACCAATTGCCCGATTTCAGCAAGTTCTTTCCCGTCTCGTTCACGGCTTACACACGCAACAACAAACACATTGCATGTATCTGCTCGTGACGCCTTCTGACGAATAAACTCCACGTTTGCCTGGGTATCAATCGCCGGCTCTGTATTGGGTATACAGGCAACACTCGTAAACCCTCCCGCTAGGGCTGCTTGTGTCCCCGTCTCGATGGTTTCATCCTCTTCACGACCAGGTTCACGAAGATGCACATGCATGTCGATCAGTCCCGGCGTGACGATAAGCCCCTGGGCATCAATCGTCTCATCAACTTTTCCAAGCGGCTGACTACCGTCATGCCCAATGGACATAATTAAGCCATCACGAATGAGCAGATCATCTACTCGATCAATTCCCTGATCTGGATCTACCACCCGTCCACCACGAATTAACATGGATGCCATTACTGCTGCCCTTTGTTTTCTGAAGAATCTATTGTGAGCCCATTTCTCTGCACTCCGCAGATGAGCCAAAGCACTGCCATCCGCACGGCCAAGCCATTTGTAACTTGATTCAAGATGAGTGACTGAGGGCAATCGGCTACATCAGCAGTCACCTCAACACCACGGTTAATAGGGCCAGGAGCCAGAATCACCAGATCATCTTTCGCGCGACGAAGACGATCCCGGTTCATGGCATACAAATGGGCATATTCTCGGACAGAGGGAAATGGTCGTGTTTTTTGTCGCTCAAACTGTATCCGTAAAAGATTGAGAACGTCACATCGTGGCAAAATGGCATCAAGATCATGTGAGACCTCTACTCCAAACTCTTGCCAACTATCAGAAACAAGAGTGGGCGGGCCGCAAAGAATCACTTTCGCACCAAGTTTGGTGAGGCCCCATAGATTCGACCGTGCCGTTCGGCTGTGCGCAATATCACCGACAAGACCAACCGTTAGACCTTTCAGATCACCAAGGCGTTCCCGAATTGAGAAGATGTCCAACAATCCTTGAGTAGGATGTGCATGCGGTCCATCTCCAGCATTGATAACACCAACATCAAGATGGGAAGCGAGCAGATGGGGTGTTCCGGGTGTTCTGTGCCGGACGACTACCGCGTCGACTCCCATGGCCTCAAGATTTTTGGCAGTGTCGATAAATGATTCGCCTTTGGACAAACTGCTCGTTGAGGCTGAAAAATCGATAACGTCTGCTCCCAGACGGCGAGCAGCCAAAGAAAAACTTGTTTTTGTTCGAGTGGAATTTTCAAAGAACAGATTCACAATAGCAGCACCCGACAGAACATCGATCTTTTCGCGACATCCTTGTGTGGCTTCCTTGCACATGACTGCAGTGTCAAGAATAAGGCTGATTTCCTCAGCCGAAAGTTCTTCTAAGTCGAGTAAATGGCGATGCGTCCAACCCGTCGGTGGGAGATTCCCCCGAAGGACCACAGGTGCGACGGTGGACGATTTTGATTGCGACATGAAACGGGCCCTGCACAACAGTTAAAGATGGGCAAAAGAAGTCAGCCAGGCAGAGTCTACCAGCGGTTTGTCGCGTCGTCATTACCTGAGAATGCTGGACTTGCTCTAGGGCCGAAAAAAGTTCTACCTTCTCCTTCGAAATGTCTTCCTGTTGCTGCCGCTGTCCCACAAAATAGCGAGTTGCTGCTGGAAGAATGGTTGCTCCCCTCGGTTCAAAAAAACTTCATGCACCGACCATATACATCGATTCTCATTGAATGTCCTACCCCGCGAACAGATTCTCGTAGTGATTATCTATCCGGAAACTGGTTGCACGTAGCACTGCTCATTCTCAGTGTCGTGATAACAACTGGCTGCAGTTCTGCCATCTCAATGAGGGAAGCACTTCGGGACAGCATCGAGCAGGCCGCAGCAGTATCCCAACTCACTGTTCTCAGTGACGTTGAATCTGACCCGTCGAAAAATATGACTTCTGACGAGGCCGCCACTGCTTCGTACGCACCAGAAACTCCTGACTCTCCAACCTATATCGACGATGGTGAGTTCGGAATGCATGAGTCATATGACATCTCTCTCGATATAGAAACAGCTGTCAGCACGCTTTCTGAAACAAACAGTCTTGATACGGCATCAAAAGCTGCACTCGTTGAAACACTTGAAATGACTCCGCAGGCTGATTGGCCGGTTGTCATTGAAGAGTTCACCGCCACGCTCAATGCTCTTCGAACGACAGAGACCGCACCGGCTCTCTATCTAGACACCACAGAACCAGACACCACAGAAATCGTGCTCAACACTGAGGACAGCATCTCAAGCCTTCCCGCGATCGATGAAGAAGATACCAGCGTGACGGCTCTTCAGGTGCCGGTGGAAACAATGCAGCACGCTCCTTCCAAAACCACAAGTGAAACGATTGAAGAAGAAATAGACAGTACGTATGACAGCGTAGCCATTATCTCTTCTCCGATGCGATCGTCCTTCCAAGAACCGGATGCCGAAGTACAGTCGAATCAGCCACTATCGACGAAGGCACCAAAAGTTTCGCAGATCGATTTGCCCGTGGACGATTCTGTAGAGGCTTCACCAACGCAACAAACACCTCTCACCATCCACAGGCCATGTATTGCGCAGAAGGTCCTTGGCTGGGGAATGGTTGAGGCTTTCCCTCAAAATGAACTCTGCGCTGGTAGTGAAGTCATCGTTTACTTTGAGCTGACCGGGATTGAATCTCACAAATCTAACGAAGGTTTCGAAACCAGTGTTGAAACGGCTCTACGGCTTGATGATGCTGCTGGACAGCGTCTCCACAGTTGGTCATTCCCTCCTCTTGTAGAGGTCTGTGCCTCCGTTCGTCGCGATTACTTTGCTCGCTTTTTCGTGGAACTCCCAAGCAATCTTCCTCCCGGTGACCATCAGCTCATCTTGACTGTGACTGACTCGCATGCGGGAACCACAGCAGAAACAATGCTTCCATTTGCTATCGCTCCAAGCGGATTTGTTGCTGGAACTGCAGAGTAATAAAGATACGGAACGACTACGTTGTCACTGCGGTGGCGGTGGTATCAGTTCTGGAGGTTGTCTTTCCATGGCATCTTCTTGCTTTACAAACTCAAGGTCGATGGCTGCAGGGGTTGCCATCGTGAGCGGAAAATCTTCTAACTGGAGCAGGTTTGCGATTTCAGCGGCGCTTGCCCACCGAGTTCCCTGAGATTGCACATACGACAATTCTGTCTCTGTCAGAATGCGCTGCGCTTCAAGTAATCTCAGGAATGTAAGTTCGCCTTCAGAGTACAGAAGCTGAGTGACGCGAACTGTTTCTTGAGCCTTTGGTAAAATAAGTTCTTGATACCACTCTGCCTGCCGACGGGCCTGCCGATATTCATTGATGATTCTTGCGGTCTGCTCAGCGAGTCCTATTTCAACTGATCGCAGCCCTGCTCTTGCCTTTGCAATCTCTGCACGTGCCGCTCGGATATTCCCTTGATTGCGGTTAAAGAGGGGGATAGTGCAACTAACCTCAAGAACCCCCTGATCCTGCTCAGGTGCTCCGACGAGGCCAACGGGGGTTACCTGCCGTTGGTACCCTCCCATAACTGTCACATTAGGAATCGGTTCAACGACGGACCGCTCCAACTGCCACTGAGCTCGTGCAATATCTGTTTCTGCAGCTTGCGGGTCAGCGTTTCTTGTAATAACGATTCGCTGCAAATGCTTGAGATCGAAATTTGGCAGTACTTGAAACAGGTCACCTTCAATACTCCCAACATCTGCCATGGGCAGCCCAATTGCAGTCGCTAGTTCGCGTCTTCCTGTCTCAATGTCAACAGTCGCATTGAGTAATCGAACTTCCGCACGATCCCGCTCAATACTCCAAAATAATGTGTCCGCTTTCGTCCCTTCTCCCGCGGCAGCCAAATCCTGTCCGAGTCGGTAGGAACGATTTGAAATGTCATACAGTTGTTTGAAGATGATAAGTTTTCGCTGGGCAACAAGTAATTTATAGAATGCCCGGCGAACTCCTGTAAGCACCTCGTATCGCGCTCTGACCAGTTCGTATTCTGTTCGTTGAACGCCTCGTAAGGCCGCCTGCTGTGCCAATTTCAGTTTGCCTGCAGTGACAAATTCCTGCGAAACAAAACCATTCCATTGACTGTCTGCGCCGGCTAATTGCGGGCTCGACCCTGCTAATGTTGGATTTGGATACAGCCGAGCCTGTACAGCCTCACCTCGTGCCCCTTCGACCGAAGCTCTCGCTGCTTTCATGCGCGGGTGATTCTGAAGTGCTAACGATGAAAATTCATCGAGTGTGTTTGGCGAAGGGCCCCGATTAGTGGATTCTGTTTTATACCCCTGAACTTCAGGAACCGGCACCGGCTTTCCGGCAGGAAGAGGTACTGGCAAGGTAAGATTCGGCCCATTTTCATTGAGGCGCAATGAGTCGGCTAATGAACTGTCTTGCCAAGGCTCTGCATGCACAGGCAATTGCAGCACCACGCACAGGAACCCCAGCCACAAGGCACACTGAAAAGAGAGACTTCGTGATTGCGGCAGTTGTTTCATAGGCCTGAAAAATCTTGTGGTACACCATCAAGTATTTTCGGAATCGTTGGGCCGTAAAGTTAATCAAAACCACCGGCGTTGCCTGTCTTCACAGGCTTCGCTGCAGGCCGCAGAGCACCACATTCCATGATTGTCATCGAGGCATTATTTTATGCCGATTCTTACTAACAGAACCTAGGACTTCTCACGGATAGTTCCATGGCCATAAACTTCGATGTTTTGTCGTATGAAGCCCGCTCCCTCCTCTACGCTGAATTGGTTCTCCTGCACACTTCTCTTCTTTCTATGCACCGCGGGGCCTTCAGCGTGTGGCCAGGCGCTTGTAGATGAGGGTATCTGGACGGCCTACTTTTCACAGGGCGAATTTAATAGTCCACGAATTCAAAGTGACAACAGCCTTTGGTGGCTTGATGCCCATTGGAGATACTCTGGTGACGACCTTGTATTCATTCAAGGAATTATTCGGCCAGGTATCGGACGTCGACTGAATGACGAGAATTCCATCTGGGCTGGCTATGCGTGGATTGGGGAGAGGATTCCTGGTTTTGATATTCATGAAAACCGATTCTGGCAGCAGTGGATAACCACACGACAGCGAGGCGATGTTTCATTCCAATTTCGTAGTCGGCTGGAACAGCGTTTTGTCTCAGCTGGGGCTCAGGTTGGCTGGCGTTTTCGACAGCTTGTACGAGCACAGAAGCCACTTGAGTATCACCCGGACTTACTCTGGGTAGCCTGGGATGAAATATTTTTTCATCTTCGCGATACCGATTGGGGAGCAGTAACCGGTTACAACCAGAACCGAGTGTTTGTTGGCATGGGACGCATTCCGAATAAGCGGAGTCCCTGGAGAACGGAAATCGGGTATCTCTACCAGCAAATCGACATCCCTGAGGATGGCGCTGATCTGAATAACCACATTCTCTCAGTAAATTTCTACTTTAATCCGTAGGTCATTATTGTTGGGGGCAGTCTATTTACTGAACTCCGTCCTGCCTGCTACAGAGCTTTTCAAATGCTTTAGGATTCAAGAAAAGCGTTCGTGATCTCCACTGTGCTGTTGCATCATGTTCGATCGAATCTTGAATTTGGTGCACTGAGCCATCGCAATAGAGGAACTGTATTACGCCACCAGAATGATCCGACGAATATCCCGAGCGTCCTTCCTCGGTAGCATTCCCAGAAGAGTCCGGTGGAGTATTCAGGCGAGCGTTTGCAGTACCAAGCGTACGTTCTATCGTCTGCGCTTCAGAACTAGCCCGCGTGAGATGGATTAACCCTGCTTGCCCACTTGCTGTTGAACGTTCACCTATCATGATCGTTTTGGAAAGACCATCAGGAATCTGACTGATTTTTAGTTTGGAACCTCGCCAGAAAATCCCTGAGTTATTGGGGCGATCTGTGTTTCCATATTGATTTTCCTTCGTAGATTCTGCACCCACAAAACGACCATGGTTATACCATCCAAACCATGTGTTATTTCCAACGTAGTTTGACCGTGCAGAAGGCATGATTGTTGCGCCTGAATGGCCTGGTGGCTGTGGACCGGGCAGACCAATTGTTGGTGGATTCCCATACACGATGACATCTCTTTCACTCCCGATATTTACATCTTCCCCGCCTAATCTGACGGGCACATGAACCCAGCGATTGGCTGCTGAAGAACATTCAAATCAATGTTATTGATCGCGAAGTAATTCCATGGTGCCAATGCAGTATCAAAATTCCCAGCAGCATCTGCTTCCATGAACGGCAATATATAACTACCCCACGACCAAGCAGTAATATCCTGACCTAGCCAGATTTTTTGATAAGGTGATACGCCATT
>JADHSL010000143.1 GCA_016776925.1 Pirellulales bacterium
CTGAAGTATCGAGACTGAGATATCGAGACTGCAGTATTTCGCAAGATGGCATCAAGCAAGATGCCGACAATCGAAATCACACGAACGTGGCCGGCTTCTTAGCCGGCCACGTTCGGTTTTGTTAAGAGGTCTGGATCTTCTTAGCGAAAGTTCCGCTCCCACTACCCCACTGCGCCTGTGGCTAGCAGCAGCTAGCCTCGCGCAAACTACGGTGAGAAGCGGTCCTGCGAATAATTTCCGGCTTTAGGACGCACCGATTTAACAGGACTTACGGTGACCGATTTTCTGTGCAGCCAAGCCGCACCTTGGATCACATGAACCCATTGCTATACTTTTACGTTCGACCCCTCGAGTGGTGTGTAGGTTAACCCCTGATTTGCACACCAATCGCGACTTCGGTCTTGCTGTCCTTTCGCTAGAAAGCTTCAGCCGGACCACTGTCCACCACCAAAATCTGTTCTGCATTTCCTGCGGTTCATCCATCGGAGTCTGTCTGTGATCAGCCTTCCCGCGCGCCTTACAGGTGCCAAGTGTGCGGCCATTGCGCTTGCCATTAGTTTGTTGTCGCCAGCACTGTTTGCTCAGGATCTAGTTCGAGAAATCGACTTCGTCCGCGCCCTTGCCAAAGAGTTGAAGTTCATCGAACTCGCTAAGTCGGAGGCCGATCGACTAGCGTCCACCTATCGCGGTGCCGGTGACCAAGACCGCATTGCGCAACTTTCCGTCGAAGTCGCGTATTACGGGGCACGATCACGCAACAACCGCGCGCTACAACGCAACCTTTTCAAAGAGGCTGTCGACAAGTCGCGAGAGCTAATTGATCGTTCGACCGACGCAGACGTCAAACTACAGGCTCAGTCAACCCTTGCAAACGCGTCGCAGGACTTCGGCCAATTCCTAGTCGAAGAACTCGACATCGCGCGTGACCAAGCACCGGAGTCAGTGCCGGAACTAGCAGAAGAAACCATCGATGTCCTCAAGGGTGGCAAGGAAGCTTGCGCCGCCGTGAAGCAGGCTCTTTCCTCACAGCGTGAAGACGTTCAAAAGGACATCGAGCACGGCTTGATGTGGATGAAGGGGGCCGTGCTCACTCGCGAGCAAGCCAAGGCTGACAAGGAGAACCGAGAGATACTCGTCGACCGGGCAATTGAAGATCTCGAAGAGTTCGTGCTCGACTATGGCGAAGAGTCAGCACTCGGCCTGCGCGGCCTTTTCGAGATTGCGCAGTGCTACGAGGTCAAAGGCGAGATGGATGAAGCCGTCACCTGGTACACCGACACCATCGATCAAATCACCCTTGCTCTGAGTGAAGCCTTTGAAGGGAACATCGATCTTAGCAGTGACATGCAAGGGTTCCTGTTTGCAATGATGCAGGAAGTCTATGTGCGCGCCGGTGAGACCATGGCTCGGGAAGGAGCCTCCGGGACCGAGAAGCTCTTCGCCGACTTCCGTGACAACATCAAGAAGTTTGGCGAAGAAGGTCTCGAGGTCTTCGACATCGTCAGTCCTACCTTCGGGCACATGATGCTGCTCGCAGAGAGCCGCTACAAAGCAGAATCCGGCGACCCAGCGAAGGTGCAAGAAGCGCTGGCGATGACCAAGCGAATCAATGACAAGCACCCTGCCGACTACGTCGGTGTCAGGGCGAAAGCTGTATTGAGCGACATTCTAGCAGTGCAGAAGGGACTGGTCTCAGGGGCCTTGCTGCTCGAGATTGGCAAGGGCGACTACCAGAACAAGCGTTACGAAGCTGCAATCCAAGGCATGCGCGCGGCCATCGCTGCGATGACGCCGGCGGAGAAAAAGGACTACGCTCTCGATGCACACAACATGCTCGGCAACGCTTACCGCCGCACCAACCGCCACCTGGAAGCGATCATCGCCCTCGGCAACGGCATCCGTCAATTCGGTGTCAAGGCGCCTGATAATGCGAAGGAGATCAACCCACAGGCGGAAATGAGCAGTGACATGGCAGACACGCTGGATCGCAGCGTGTCCTCCCACAAGCGGCAGACCAAGTCAGACCCTTTCTTCCAGACCTTCTGGAAAGAACACCTCGCGCTTGCTGCCACGGTTAGCACCGGCGGAGCCAATAAGCTCTTCACCAAGACTGGCAACTCGCTGTTCAACGCCAAAAAGTTCGCGGAAGCCATTGCCCAACTTAAGCAAGTCACCAAAGACTATGTCTACTACGAGCAAGCACGCGTTCGCTTAGGGCGCGCGCAAATGGCTACGGGCGACTTTGAGGCCTCGCGTAAGACAATCGCTGAATATCGCAAATACGTCGATGAAACGATGATTGGCCAGCGCGACGCAGGTCGGTTAGCGGTCCGCAAGGCAGCACTCGCAGCAGCAGCCTACAACGATGTGCAGATGGCATATTTCGAAGCTCGCGGTGCCGAGCAATTCCAGCTCAAGCGCGAACTAAAAAACTTCGACGCTGCCATCAAAGGCATCCAGTCGTTCCTAACCAACTACGCTGTTGATGGTCCTGATTACGTGCCGCAGGTGCTAGCGTATCTAGGCCGCCTCCACGTCGATGCCGGTGCGCTGGCAAAAGCAGAGCAAGCATACGGCCAGCTGAAAGCGAAAGATCAAACGCGCGCCTCACGCCTCGCGAGCGAAATCTTCCAGGAGTATCAGCGTCTTATTAAGAGCCAAGAAGAGGAACTCAACGCAGCCATTAGTGCCGACAAGCCAACTGCGGACATCAACAAGGCACGCGCCGAAGTTACCGATGCCCACCGCATGCTCACCGCACTAGGCACCGACTACATCGATAGTTCGCCGGAACCACAGCTTGCCATCATGGTTGCCACGATGACTAGCTGGGCCGCTCTCAGGGAATGGAAGCGCGTTGGTGAAGTGGCCGACAAGACCTTGTCGCTTTACGGCGAGGTCACCAAGGCTTCCGAGAAGCGGGTTGTCGATCAACTTGTTCGCCCGATGGTCGGCGAGGCTCTGCTGCAACAGCGGCGCTTCCAAGAGGCATATGACATGCTCATTGCGGCTGAGAAGGCGAACCCCACCCAGTGGGACCTGAAACGTCAAATCGCACGCGCTCTTGGCGGTTGGTTCGAGTTTTCTACCACTGGCCAGCCAGTTCGCATTGCTGGCCTCGACCGACCGATTGAGGCCTACATGAAATACTATGGCAACCGAGATGACTCGTATCGCATCTGGGCGACTCGTCCAGAAGTGAAGAAGTTCAGTCTCGAATGGTATGAGTTCACCTGGGAGTGCTACTGGTTTGCCAAGCAAGCTGGTGCCAAGGACTCGAAGTACAGTGACACCGCTGCCACCTTCTACAGAAAGGCCAGCAGCACCAACGACTTCGCCACCCTCAACCAATACGGCGCACGCGGTAAAGAGCTAGATCGCTTCTTCCGCACCAACCGCTAACTCCGCCCTCGCACCCAACACAAACACGATTCGACTCTGATGCGCATCTTCACTCTGTTGTTGCCGATGGCATTCTTGCTGCCGGCTGCCTACGCCCAAAAGATCAACGACGTCGTCCTCAAAAAAGACGGCTCTCGTATTCGAGGCCTCGAGATCACCGAGTTCTTACTCAGCGGTGTTCGCGGCAAACGCGGTAACGATCCTTATGAACTCGCTGCCCACAACATTGTGGACATCGAATGGAGCGACATCCCGGAAGAGTTTCTTTCTGGGAAAGCTGCAATGGTCCGCGGAGACTTCCAAGCCGCAGTCCAGCTTTTCGGAGCCGTCAACAGCGACCGCCCATTGGTCAAGGCCGACGCTGAGTTCTACAAGATCAAGTCAGCCGTAGCGGCCATAGGCAACGACAAGTCCGCAGCCGCAACGGCCGCGGAACACGCCAAGAGTTGGCTTAGCAGCAACGCAAACCACTGGCGAACTCCTGAAGCCATGTTGCTCGAAGGTCGCGCCGAGCGCCTTGCAGGCACCGCAGGAACTGCCACCATTACGCTTAAAGATCTCGAAGAGCGCGCGATCACTGAAGGCTATGGAGGTGTCTGGTCCGCTCGTGCGAAGTATGAGCTGGCACTGACATCGATCGCTGACGGCAAGGGCAGCCAGGCCCGCTCACAGTTTAAATCGGCCGGGAATGCTGCCCGCGATGCCATTGCTGGAGCTAGCACCGCGGATAAGGCGGAACTGCAGGCGATCGCCACGCTCTCGCGTGTCGGGGAAGGAGAAACCTATCTAATTGACAAGGACTTCAAGAAGGCTGAGCAGCTTTTCCGCCAGCTAGCCAGTGCTTCTGAACCAGCCCTGAAAGCAGCCGGCTACGCCGGCGAAGGCGAAGCGATCTTCCAATCTGCTGCTGCAAGCAAGGATCCCAATGCTTTACGCCGGGCCCAATTAGCACTCGCCAAAGCAAGCGTATTGGACGCCAGCAACAGCGAAGCAAGTGCCAAGTCTAACTACTACCTTGGCAAGTGCTTACTGCTACTCGGACCTCAAAAAGAGGGGGATCGTTTCAAGCAGCGCGCACAAGAATACTTTACGATCTGTATCACCTCTTACCCCTCGACTCGCTGGGCCAGTTTGGCCAAGGCCGAGGTCTCCAAGTAAGCCAGAACCATAGTCCGATTATTTCGCAGCCCCCACCTAGCCACTGGCTAGACGATCATTCTTCTCCAATCTAAAGAAGAATGTTTTCGGCGGGGCCTTTCCAGAAGTGGCGCTGTCGCGCACACTTCGAGACCCCTCTTTTTCGAACTCATTCGAAACCGAACCCTCTCCCCGCCCTGTAACTCAGGGTTGCAGCACTCATGATCTTCAAGCACGTGCCGTTCGTTCGCGTCCTCGCTGTCTCCGCACCGCTGTTCCTCGCAACCTCTCTCTTCGCGCAAGGCGAAGGGGAAGAAGCACAGCCAAGCTTCCTCGCAGAAGTCTTCGACTACGATAAGGCTGGCCCCATTGGCTACCTCATCATGTTGATGTCGGTAGTCGCCGTGGCGCTGATCATCGAAAATTTCATGACGATCAAGCGCGAGAAGCTCGCGCCGCCAGATCTCCTCGACGAGTTGGAAGCGCTGTTTGACGGCGAAAACTTCCAAGACGCCGTTGAGCTTTGCGAGCAAGAAAAGAACTACCTGACCAATGTTGTCGGTGCAGGTCTCTCCAAGCTCGGTCACTCCTTCGAGACGATGCAGACATCGATCCGCGAAATGCAGACCGAGGAGTCGGTCAAGCTATTCCAGAAGATCGGCTGGCTGTCGCTGATCTCCGCGATCGCGCCAATGATGGGCCTGTTCGGAACGGTGACGGGAATGTTCGTTACCTTCGGCAAGATCGCATCGTCCGGCGGCAACGTCTCCCCGGCGAAGCTTGCCGGCGGTATT
>JADHSL010000144.1 GCA_016776925.1 Pirellulales bacterium
CCTTGAAGCAACTTGGAATAAAGTGGGAGCTCGCCGCTGAGACCTGGGATGATGCAACGGCCCGACGCTACCATGAAGAGTTTATTGTCCCGCTAAAACCTGACGTCAAGCAAACCCTTGAGGCGGTCGGCAGGCTCGCCGAGGTCCTTGATCGTGCGGGTCGTGACGTGAACGATGACGTCGTTTATTAGTATTTTTTAATCGTTCGCCCATTCCACCCTGACCCAACAGCCTTTTACATATGCCTACTCCTGAAACCCAGAAGCATACGCCTGAATTAGACGAACAGTCATACTATGACCGTGATCTTCTTCGGGAGCAAATGACCACACTTCGTAAAGAGGCAGCTCAGCGAACGAGACTCGAAAAAGCAATCGAGACAAAATTTCATGAAGAGTCCGCACAACTGAATGTAGACACAGAAAAAAAACTCCAGGCAATCAAAGACCGCTGTACGACCCAGATTGTTTCACTCAATGCTGACTTCGAGAAGGACAAAAAGCGTCTCGAAGGCCAAGTGCAGGCCCAACAGGCAACACTTGACAAGCAGAAGAAAGAGCGAGAGGAGCAGATTCTCAGAGAATGGGAAGAAGTTGAAAAAGAGAAAACTGACGATCTCGAATTCGAGGCCCTTTCTGCGGGCGAATCACTCAACCAACAGAAAGAAGATGCTGAAAGAAAAACGTCTCGTCTCATTGAATCGCTAGATCAAACCATCGAACAACTTGATAACGATCTCAAGAAGTTCCAAGACAAACTCGTTCAATGGAACGTTGCAACAGCCTCTTCACTGCTTCCCACTGCTCAGGAAAACACCCCCGACGAAGAATTCACCGGGGATTCCGTCCACGTAGAACCAACGGGCCCTTCTTTACCTGAAGGCAAAGAGCTGATTGAATACCTCAAAACACTGATCGAAGAACTCAAAAATGACGCAAAGGCCATGAGAGCGTTACCAAGCGTTCGATGGGCCTTTTCTGATGGCGTCACGGCCTCGATCATCATCACACCGTGCATTCTCGCCGGTCTCCTCGCTGCAGCCGTCGCCGTCCCGCTCACGATGAGTGAATCAGACCTCCCCATCACTATTATTGCCGTCATTACAGGCCTTGTGACGCTTCTCGGAGGGCTTAGCGGAGGCTTCTTCTGGCAGTCGGGAAAGAAGAAAATGGCGCGCACTGAGCTTGAAACGCGAGTGAAAGAATTTTCAGAAAAAAGGCAGCTCCTCACGCTTTGTCATACAGGCTGCCTTGATGTCATTGCAGAGAAATTAGAGCGAGATAAGCACAAGCTCGACAAACGGCACGAACGCGACATGGAGAAGAAGCACGGTGGACACGCAGCTGGGTCGGCCTCTGCCGGATCAAAAAAAGAAGTCGCTGTTGCTACTCTTCAAGAAAAATATGAAGCAGGATGCAACGTGATCAAAGACAAGAGAGCCCGTGGCCTTGCTGTTCTCGATGAAACGTATCCACCAAAGATAAAGGCTATTGAAGCAAAAGGCCGTGAAAAGATTGATGCCATAAAAGCCGACTGCGAAGAAAAGCAGAAACAGTTTGCAGGTGCTAAAGATAAACGGTGGCAAGAGATGACTGATCGTTGGAGATCGACCCGGGAACAAACAGACCGTATTTTTTCAGCCGCGAACGTAATTGACTCTCAGTCCTTTCCAGCGTGGGAGGTCTTATCAGACGGCTCCGCACAGCTTCCAGAAACAACACCTCCTGGCATTCGGTTCGGACATCTTGATTTATCCATGAAGTCGATTGATGGAGGGCTGTCTCAGCATGCTTCACTCAACAGTTTTGGTCCTTCAGAATGGCAGCAGCCTGCTTTTATTCCGTGCCCAGATCAAGCCGCGCTGCTCATTAAATCGACGCCAGAAGAAAAAGAGGCTGCATCAAGTCTTCTCCAAGCAGTGATGCTTCGAATTGCCTCAGGCCTACCACCCGGCCAAAGCCGATTCACAATTATTGATCCTCTTGGTCTCGGCAAACAATTTGCTGGCTTTATGCATCTCGCCGACCACGACGAATTGCTCGTATCGAGCCGTATCTGGACCGAACCTGGACAGATCGACAAGCAACTTGAATTAATCACTGAACAAATGGAGATGGTCATTCAAAAGTATTTGCGGAACGAATACCGGACGATCGGTGAATACAATGCTGAAGCAGAAGTTCCGGAACCATACCGCTTTGTGGCAATCGCTAATTTCCCGGCAAACTTCACAGAGACTGCTGCTCGTCGACTGGCAAGTATTGCAAGCTCGGGTGCTCGCTGTGGTGTCTTTCCTATTCTTTCGGTGGATACCACGCAAACACTGCCGTCTGGTTTTACGCTCAGCGACATCGAATCAAATACAACGAATCTCACATTACAGGGTGGCACGTTTACCTGGGTCGACCCAGAATTTTCAAAGTGGCCTCTGCACCCAGAGACATCGCCTGAGGACAAGGTTTTCACCCAGATCATCAATCGAGTTGGCCAAGCGGCTGTTGCAGCGAAGCGCGTCGAAGTACCGTTCGACAGAGTTGCCCCTCCTGAGGACAAATGGTGGACTGGTGACACCTCTAAAGAAATCAACGTACCACTCGGCCCGGCGGGTGCGAAGAAAACGCAATCGATGCGTCTTGGCAAAGGAACAAGCCAGCATGTCCTCATCGCTGGAAAGACTGGCTCCGGCAAGTCAACCATGATGCATGCATTGATTACGAACCTTGCTCTCAACTACAGTCCCAATGAGATTCAGTTTTACCTCATTGACTTTAAAAAAGGCGTCGAGTTCAAGCTGTATGACCATTACAAACTTCCACACGCACGTGTCATCGCTATTGAAAGTGAACGCGAATTTGGGCTCTCTGTGCTTGAACAGCTTGATCGCGAACTGAAAAAACGCGGCGATCTCTTCCGTGATTTATCAGTTCAAGATCTGGCGGGCTACCGAGCCAGCGGGCACCCTGAGCCAATGCCGCGTGTCATGCTCATCATTGATGAGTTTCAGGAATTGTTTGTTGAAGATGACAAACTTGCGCAAGATTGCTCTCTTGTTCTGGATCGACTCGTACGACAGGGTCGAGCATTCGGCATGCATGTACTCCTTGGATCTCAGACACTTGGTGGCTCATACAGTCTCCCGCGAGCCACGATGGGACAGATGGCTGTTCGGGTTGCCCTTCAGTGCAACGAAGCTGATAGCAGTCTGATTCTGAGTGAGGACAACACAGCCGCCAGGCTTCTGACACGTCCTGGTGAAGCAATCTACAATGATGCCAACGGCATGGTTGAAGGGAACCATCCGTTTCAGGTGGTCTGGCTTGGCGAAGAGAGACGTGAAAGATATCTCGGTAAACTCAGAGAACTCGCCGACTCACGGAAAGATATTCCAGAACTACCCAGGCTGGTTTTTGACGGGAATGATGCTGCTAATCCTGATGCGAATACGCTGCTTCGAGAACTTATCGATATAGGAACAATTAACGGCAAACCGCCAGTAGCGCCAATGGCCTGGCTCGGTGATGCCATTGCCATTAAGGATCCGACGGTTGCAGCATTTCGGCGTCAGGGCGGTACAAACCTACTCATCGTCGGTCAGCGAGAAGATCTCGCCACCAGTATTTTATCAATGGCCACAGTAAGCCTGGCAGCGGGCAGTGACCCCTACCCTGGCGGTGCAATCGGAAAGGCGAGTCGGTTTGTTCTCTTTGAGCCGGCTATTGCCGAAGAACACCCCGATACCATGCTCAGCAGGCTGACAGAGTTTCTGCCACATGAAATAGAACTCGTCAGCCGTCTCGGAGTTGTTGACGCCTTTCGTGATCTGGCTGCCGAAGTCCAACGGAGACTTGACGAGCAGATTTTGGATGCGGAATCAGTTTTTGTCGTCATTCGCGATCTGGCTCGGTTCCGTGAAATCAGACGAAATGAAAATGACTTTGGCTTTTCAATGTCAGGTGAACAGGAAGCAACTCCAGCCCAACAACTCGTTACAATTCTGAAGGATGGACCAACCGTCGGTATCCACGCCGTCATCTGGTGTGATTCACTCACAAACCTTCAACGCACATTTGAACGCGGCACCCTCAAAGAATTTGAACTTCGGGTCCTTTTCCAGATGAGTGGCACGGATTCAAGTCAGCTTGTAGAAAATCCGGCCGCAGGAAGACTCGGAGAGCAGCGAGCCCTCTTTGTGCAAGAAGAGACGGGCACACTCGAAAAGTTTCGGCCGTACCAATTCCCCAGTGATGAATGGCTTACGAATCTTTCTGCACGTCTACGATCACGACCGCAAGGGACCCCGACTGAACGACCCAAGCCAAACACCCAGCCCTCTGATAAACCGGAAAACAATAATGATGACGGCTTTTCACTGAAGCATGGATTTGGTGACGATGAATTTAACTTTGCAAAAATGCTTGATGACCCACCTGAAGATGACACCGGGGACAGAGATTCAAAAAATCCTGAACCCGACGGGTCGTAGTATCTATCAGAGGTCTCCGGGTCATCTCGTCTATGGATTCTATTCGTGACATATCAACGAGCACCACACGTGGCGGAATCGTAACCCGCTTCATTGGTGACACCGCCGTTGAATATTCACTTTTAACTGACCTGACGAGCCTCGGAGAGCGTCTACAGACACTCTCGTCCATAGCGAATGCCATTCGCGAATTATCTATTCGTGGAATAGGTGATGTTGTTGTATCACCTGACCGCGTCACAGTGATTTATGACCCCCTGCTTATTGATTGCCTTACTACCTTCGAAGCCAGAGTACATGCTGCACTCACGCAGCCGCAGTCTCCACCGACTAGCGGAAAGCTTCATGACGTGCCGGTTCGGTACGGCGGAGAGTCCGGCCCTGATTTCGACGCAGTCTGCCGCGCTCATGCGATTGACAGCAAAACACTTATCCAGTTGCACACAGAACCGGAATATGTGGTGACTGCGATCGGTTTTGTACCGGGCTTTCCATACCTTGAGGGCCTTCCAAAGACACTCGAAACACCACGTCTTTCCACACCTCGACGGCGTGTTCCTGCTGGGTCCGTGGGTATTGGAGGCAGCCAGACCGGCGTATACCCTTTCGAAACCCCTGGTGGCTGGCATCTGATCGGACGAACAGATACCAAGTTTTTTGACCTAAGGAGTTCACCTCCTGCCCTCTTGCAGCCCGGTGATCGAGTCCGTTTTTACGAAACGAACCATGTGGATCCGGCACCCAACCACGCAACTACTGCTGAACCAAAAGGGACGACACCAAACTATATCACGATCCTCGAACCGGGACTCATGA
>JADHSL010000145.1 GCA_016776925.1 Pirellulales bacterium
CGCCTATGAGATCAAAGAGTTCTTTGGCCACTGAAACACCGCGATCAGGAAAGCCGGCTTGTATCGCTGCGCGAGCATGGCAGCGTACAACAATCTCTCGAGCAAGATCACTCACTTCACGTGTAGTAGTGTTGCCTCCAAAGGTCTGTCCGTGAAACGGTATCAGCTCAAGAAATTGCTCCACTGCTGATTCAAGATTATTGAAGGCATCTTTTTTTGTATCCAATTTGTTTTCTGGATCATCTGCCACCTGAGAGAAGTCAATCAGACTATTTATCAGAAGTGCCGCAGGACGCTGGCTTGTAGCAAGTTCATCGGGAACATGTGCCACGAGGTGTGGCCAGTACGGGTCACCAGGCCGCCACTCTTGTAGCAGGATCAGCGCTGCAAGGTATGACGTGCTCGCAGATCGATTTGTTCGAATCAGGCGTGCCAGCGGTTTGACCCCTGCATTCTCTTCAAGACGAATCAGTCTGCTGAGTGCACTAATCTGTTGGGAAAGCGATCTGCTGGAGAAATTCTTCAACAGTTCTGCTACTTCTGGTGGATCGTCTGGCCCAATAAGCGATACCGTCTCGAGAATCCACTGAGCACGAAGCGCAGTCTCCAGATCATTGCTTTGATTGGCTGCATCAAGTAACTGATCAATTGCATGATCAGCAATCAGTCGTAATTGCTGTGTTGCTGATTCACGTATTGCATACTTTGTGTCCCCAAGCTGAGCAATAAGTTTAGCAACGTTCTGCTGGCTTATTGAGTCGTCCTCCGTGCTGCTGCTTATCGCTAATGCCGTAGCAGGCAGAAAGACAAAACAGGAAAGGAGGGCCGAAAATAGACCGAGTCTCATTCCGTATCGAGTGACAGGTGTCTGCAATGCTGTCATGCCAAACGCTCCATTATGAGAGGTTCATACCTTCTCAACCTGTATGGTAGCAACTCTGACAAACCACCACTTTATTTTGGGTAAAGAGACTTCTTTTTGATGGCTCTTGTGAAACGACATGGATCGTCATGATGTGCAATAAGAGCTCATTTTTTGACAGTACTCATGTTTTGTCATTATACGATCGTTTATTCCGGCTCGATGCCGAGGTCACGAATAGTGACGAGGGGTTCCAGGGGAATCCCTCGTGCTGCAAACGCTTCAGTGGCACCGGCGAGTCGGTCAATAACCGTGATGACCCGCTCTACCTTGAGGCCAAACTCAACTGCTCGGTCAATTGCAAGAAGAGAGGAACCACCAGTTGTCGTTACATCCTCCACGATGACGACCCGGTTCCCTGCCTCAACAGGACCTTCTATGTACCGCTGCATTCCATGTCCTTTGGGTTCTTTCCGAACCATAAACCCTTTCAATGGAAGTCCGGCTGTTCCAGCTATTGTGACTGCGGCACCTGTAATGGGGTCTGCCCCAATCGACATACCACCAATTGCGTCTGGCAACTCACCAAACGATTGAAGTCGTTCTAGAATTGCTTTGCCGACGAGCATGGCCCCATGTGAATCGAGGACAACTTGCTTTGCATCAAGGTAAAAACTGGCCGTGCGGCCTGACGCTAAAGTGAAAGTTCCCCGTTTGAGTGCGCGTGCTTCAATGATTTTTAGGAGTTCGCTGCGAGTTTCTGTCATAGTTCTTTGTGTATGAGAGGGTTTCTTGTCAGTTCAAAATTCTACCAAAAGGAGCCAAACTTAATTTGTCTTTGTTGTAGGGAACCACAGAGTCATCTTTCCTTTGACTCGGTTTCTCCTGATCGTAGACTTCTACTGGAAAACACATGTTCTGTATGACTCAATGGTACAAAACGTTTCGGTCAGCGGCCTCACTGTGGCCGATGTTCGTGTATGCCGGACGGGTCATGCTTTCAGGCCTGATCATCATGTGGTTTTCTGCCTGTGCAGAGAACCAGTTCGTACAGGCCGGTCCTTTGGCAGAGGCCGTTGAAAAAGCAAAAGCTGCTGCTGGTGTGACCGATGAGAAGGCGGCATCGGAGCAAGGTGTAGGGCAAGAGGGTTTTCAGCCCGCTCTGGCTCCAGCAGCACATGGCGAGCCCCCTCAGCCAGTAGAAGCTTCAACAGTCAGTGTCGCCGTGCGACTGCCTATAACAGGTGGCCGTGATAACGCTATCCGGGCAGCTATTCTTCGACAGTTGGATCGCCTTCAGAGTAACCCAGGCCGACGCGATCAATTGGTTCTCCAATTTGATGCAACCAGTGATGAACACGCCAGCGAAAGTGACTTTGGGCGGTCGCTGGAATTGGCACGATTCTTAACCAATTCACAGATGGCAAATGTGAAGACAATTGCGTATTTACCGAATGGTGTTCAAGGTCATGCTGTTTTGGTTGCACTCGCCTGTGAAGACATTGTAATGGCTCCCGATGCACTCCTCGGGCCAGCGGTTCGAAATGAGCAAAGAGTCGATGAGACAGTGCGTGCAGCGTACAAAGATATTGCTGGTCGCCGCCGGACTGTCCCACCGCCCCTTGCGGTCGCGCTCGTAGATCCTTCTGTACACGTTGTCCGTGCGATAACGGAAGTCGGTGACCAGATTGTTCTGTCAGATCGTGTGCCAACTCTTCAGGACGAAGTTCAAGTTCTTCGGGTTGAGGATATTGGCCCTCAGCCTCTTGCATTATCTGGACGCCGGTGTCGTGAAATCGGCATTGTGCGATTCCTTGTTACAGGAACAGCCGATTTGGCACGTAGTCTCGATATCAATCCGGAACAACTTGTGCTCAATCCATCAATGGAACGGGGCTGGAAGGCTTCTGTTGTAAGCCTCTCTGGACCAATCTCGAGTGACAACATAGCGAGGGTTCGGGTCAGGCTTGAGGAAGCGATCGCCTCAAAAGCAAACTTCCTTTGTCTGAAGATTGACTCAGCAGGTGGATCACCTGAGCAGAGTCTTGTGCTTGCACGTTGGTTACGTGAAATAAATCCTGCTGAGGTAAAGACTGTCGCATATATTCCAAACCAGGCGCGTAGTGATTCTGCCCTCATCGCACTAGCATGCAATGAGGTTGTTATGAATGAGACAGCCGTTCTCGGTGGGGAAGGTGCAGCGACGATTGATGCTCGCCAGGCTGATGCAATTGAAGCTGCATGGCAACAGATCATGCAGGGTAACTTTAAGACGTTGGATGCACTGCCCCTGGCGCTCGTCTTACCGGAGTACCAGGTAAGCAGATTTGTCCAGCAGACCACAGGGAGAACGGAGTATTTCAGTTCGAGTTCTCTCCTTTTGAGAAAAGACAAGGCTTCGTGGAAGAAACAACAAGATCTTGCCCCCGGCCCACTTCTTGTCGATGGATTTCAGGCTGAAGCCTACGGTTTGACTGAGAGACCCGTGACCTCATTCTCTGGTCTTGCAGAACGCTATGGGCTTGGCGATGACATATCGCGTATCGAACCTGGGTGGGCTGATCGATTACTTGATGCACTTGCAAGCCCTGGACTTGCCTGGCTTCTTCTGCTCATTGGGGGCGTTGGTCTTTATATAGAAATACAGACACCCGGACTTGGGTTTGGTGGATTTATTGCGATGGTGGCCTTCATTATCTTTTTCTGGAGCCAGTATCTCAATGGAACCAGCGGCTGGTTAGAAGTCATGCTTTTTCTGGCCGGAGTTGTCTGTCTCGCTGCTGAAATTTTTGTTGTGCCAGGTATAGGCATTCTTGGTTTAGGTGGTGGGCTTCTTATCGTTGCCTCACTGGTGTTAGCAAGCCAGTCTTTTGTACTCCCGGCAAACAGCTATCAGGTTGGGCAACTGCAGGCTTCACTAGTGGGTATTCTTGGTGCTGGAATTGGCGTTGTTGTATTTGGTGTTGTTGTGCGACGCTGGCTTCCTTCGACACCAGTCTTGCGACATGTTTTACTTGTACCACCGGCACGTGTCACTCAGAATGAAGGTATGTCGCTCGATCATCTGATTGGAAAAACGGGTATGACTGTGACGCGATTGGCTCCGGCAGGGAAAGCAGACATCGAGAATCATTTGCACGATGTCTCTGCGGATGACATGCTGATTGAATCAGGAATGGCAGTGCAAGTCACATCTGTGCGTTCCGGTCGTATCATAGTTGTTCCGTATTCGCAGGAGACACTATGAATCCGCTAGTCTGGATTACCGGTTTACTCTTGGTTGGCCTCTTTGTGATGGTTCTTGAAGTTTTTATTCCATCCGGTGGCCTGCTCGGTTTTATCAGTATTGCAGCGATTGTGGCAGCTGTTGCGACGGCATTTGTTGAACAAGGCATCGGTTCTGGATTTCTTGTACTCGCCATTACGGCGGTTGCAGTTCCGGCGACTCTTGCCATTGCTTTTCATCTTTTTCCATCAACGCCACTCGGTCGTCGAATCATGCCGTCTCCACCGGAGCCCCAAGAGTTGGTTCCCGGCAGAAAAGAGAGAGAACGTTTAAGAGAGTTTGTCGGCAGACAGGGTCGGGTCGCAATGGATCTTTTACCATGGGGGCAGGTGGAGATTGCTCAAGAGAAAATTGAGGCAGTAAGTCAAGCGGGTCCGATTGCCAGTGGAACCGTCATTGAGGTTGTGGGCACAGAAGGAAGGGCAGTTATCGTCCGAACAATTGAAACCAAGCCTGAACTTCGGGCATTCTCCGAGCCCTCTGAGGATGCTCAAGGAACCAGTTCACTGCAAGAAAAAAGGGATGAAAGTCCGATTTCAAACATGAAAACGTTCGAAGAATTCGAATTTGATGACTTCGAGAAACCCTCAGGCGCTTGACTTCGTGCTCCATTCGAAACAGGCTTCAAGGTATTAGGTTGCTCGCAAAAATGTGTGGCAACATACCACGAAGAATATCACGGAGTGTTCCATGTCGGGTGTGCCTGGTCTAATCGTCCTGATTGTTGGCGTTGTTCTTCTACTCATTGTTTTTGGCTTTCTTGCTCGCTACCTTCGTCTGTGGCTGCAATCGTACGCTTCAAGTGCCGGGATCGGCTTGTTTGATCTCGTCGCAATGAGCTTTAAGAAAGTGAATCCAGCAGTCATTGTTCGCAGTAAGATCATGGCAGTCCAAGCTGGCCTTGGAGATGACAGTGGTATAACGCTGCAGGCTCTCGAAGCACACTATCTGGCCGGTGGACGAGTGCCTCTGATTGTGCAGGCGCTTATTGCTGCTTCGAAGGCCAAGATTAGTGAGCTCAATTTTAAACTCGCCACCGCTATTGATCTTGCTGGCCGAAACGTTCGTGAAGCGGTCCAAACCAGTGTCTACCCAAAAGTGATTGACTGCCCAGGAACGAAGAGTGGACGAAAAAC
>JADHSL010000040.1 GCA_016776925.1 Pirellulales bacterium
TCCCAAGCAGGTCGCCAGCGCTGCTTATTTTGGGAATACAGCGCACAGTGAAGGTGACATGGTTTCATTCGTTTCAGAGGACTTCACGGACAAAGATGTCTGGAAGCAAGCAGATAAAGAAGCTGTAGTGTTCGCGCTTGTTGAAGAGGCTCGTCTGCTCAAGGGCGCCGAAAGCAAGAAGCTCGTCAAACGAGGAAGGGAATTGATTGCTGATACTGATCGCTGTGGAAGTTGCCATCCGTATCGAGAGAATGAGACAGAGCTCGGTTATGCCCCCGACTTGAACGGATGGGGTTCTACGGAGTGGGTAGTAGGCATCATTACTGATCCAACTCACCAACGGTTCTATCCTGATACCAACGATCGTATGCCACGATTTGGAGTGGCATCTGAAGGTGGTCTGCCAGCCTTAACGCGTGAGCAGATTGAACTTATTAGCAGTTGGTTGCGTGGTTCCTGGTATCGGCCCAAGGGAAACGATAAAGCAGGGCGTGCGGCAGACCATCCCTGATACGAGTTTGGGTCGCGGCGTCCGGCGTTTCAGAATAACCGTAGGCACATTTACATTAGATAGCTGGCTTTGGTGAGTTGTCCGAGGATTATTCAATGCCGCCAAGTTCAGTTGCTCGATGTACTCTTCCAACGCCAAGCATAAAAGCAGCTGTTCGTAGAGAAACCTTTCTCGATGAGGCGAGCTGCCAGACTTGTTCGAAGGCTTCACCGAGAATACGGTCTAGTTCTTGTCGAACTCGGTTCATTCCCCACTGATAATGCTGGCGGTTTTGTACCCACTCAAACCAACTTGCAGTCACACCACCTGCGTTACAAAGGATGTCAGGGAGCACCGTGACTCCAATCTCATCAAAGAATGCGTCGGCGGCAGGGTTCGTCGGTGCATTTGCTGCTTCAACAACAATTGGTGCCTTGATATGCCCCGCATTTTCACTTGTTAGAACTCCTCCAAGGGCGGCTGGAATCAGGACGTCGCAGTTACAGAACAGAAGTTCCTGGTGAGAAATGGCATCCCCTCCGGTATAGCCAGCCAGCGTTCCACCATTGCTGTGGACGTATCGAATCATCTCGAGCACATCGAGCCCCTCTTCGCGGTAAAAGTTTGCGGTCGCGTCACCTACGGCGATAATTCGACACTCTGCATCTCGAAGAAACTTTGCCGTGTGCGTGCCGACATTACCAAAACCTTGTATCACAACCCGGGTACCTGGTATTCGTCGACCAAGACGGCTGAGGAGTTTTAGGGTGAGAAGTCCGACGCCACGACCAGTGGCTTCTTCACGACCGGGCAGCCCATGGTATTCCACGGGTTTACCCGTGACACATGCGGGAGAGAAACCATGAAATTTATCATATTGATTCATGATCCATGCCATGACTTCCGACGAGGTTCCCATGTCGGGCGCTGGAATATCAACATCGGGCCCAATGAGGTCATGTATGTTGTCAACAAAACGTCTGGTGACCCGTTCGAGCTCTCGAGTGGAAAGTGACGTAGGATCAAGTGCGACACCCCCTTTGGCGCCCCCGTACGGAATGTTTACAACAGCCGTTTTCCAGGTCATCAGTGACGCAAGAGCTCGGATTTCATCGAGGTCAACTTGAGAGTGGTATCGTAGGCCACCCTTCATTGGTCCACGGGCGTTATTGTGCTGAACCCGATAGCCAATAAAAGAGGCAATGGCTCCGGAATCAAGTTCCACCGGAATCTGAACCTGTACTTCTCGTTGCGGCGTAAGGAGCAGTTGACGCATGTTTTCTTTGAGATCGAGTTGATCTGCTGCTCGATCAAAATAAATTCTGTTGGCCTCACTCGATCGCATAGCGCTCAACCTGTTTCGGGGATGTCACTGCGTCACGTCGTATGCCCTGGTGGGATACTGCATCTATCGTGATAGCAAGGGATCATATCGGTCTTGTTTTAGCTAGGACAACCGGAGAATCCGAACGATCACGATTCTTGTGTAACTACTGCCTGTTCGTAGGCACTATTTACGGGGTAATCTATACGACGTGCACTTTGTTTTATCGCTTGCTTTCGGTCGATGTCGACTGTCTGTAGCCGAGAATCTGTTTTTGGTCTTTCGTCATGCCTGTGTTGCCTTTGGATGTGTTCTGGGAAAAACTTGCTGAAAGTCGATTGCTTTCTGCAGACCAGATTTCAGACGTTCGCGCAGCGTATCTAGCCGCAATAAAAGATTCGAATTCTCAAGAGAATCAAACGGCTCTTGCGGCACAGTGGCTGGTCCGACAACGAGTAGTCACTCTTTGGCAGGCCAAGGAACTAACGAAAGGAAATGCCAGTAACTTTTTCATGGGCGACTATCGCCTCCTCGACAAGCGCGAGATGTCTCCTGGCGGTGTTGTTTATCAGGGACGTCATGAACCAACCAAGCAGGCCGTGTCTCTCGTACCAATCGATGACTCGTCAAGCCAGCGGGTTGAGGTTTGGACTGAGGTTGTCCGTCAGGTAGAACGTGCCGCAGAAACGACATCTCCTGTCCTCTCGAGAACATGGGCATTGGAATCAATCGGAGGAAATCGGTTTATTGTTTGTGAAGAACTTCTTTCTCAGGTGTCTGTTGCTGAGGCGAGTCAAACGCGTAGGTGGCCAGTCGTTGAGGCAGTCAAGGCAATTCTCTTGGTGTGTCGCGGTGTCGCTGAGATTCATCGGCTTGGTGGCGTTCATGGGATGATTTCAACTAGTGTTCTTGTTGGTGCGTCGACTGAAACACCTTCTCAGAAAGGGCCGCGGCTTCTGCAGTACCCTTTAACAGGTGATCCGCTTGGTGTCTTTGCGGCTGACCCACTGAGGTCCCCGCAGGTTGTCGCCAGGTTTGCTGAGAAGATTTGTTTTGTCCCACCAGAGCGGCTGATTTCCGGTAAACCCGGAACACCAACAGGTGATGTCTACGGGATGGGGTGCCTGCTTCATACGCTCCTTGTGGGAAGACCAGTAATTTGGAAAGGGAGTCCTTCGGCAACATGTGCTTTTATCCGTGAAGAAGGAAGGCGAGGTTCATCACTCTGGGCGGCAATAGAAGGATGTCCCGCAGAAATTCAAAAACTACTCGACTACATGACGGCGACAGACCCCCGCCGGCGCTATTGTGATGCGGTTGAAGCGGTTGATGCCATTGCCGCGTGTCTGCAGTATTCAGCGATAAGTCCAGAGCTGCCACCACAGCGTACATTTCAGCCTAGTCTGCTTGCTGTCGCTGCTGGAGGCGGTGTGGAAGCCAAGGCTTCCGGTCGAAGGAAAGCTGGAAAACCAAATCAGGTTTTTCGAATGCTGGCTGTTCCTTCGATTATTGCAGGCGTTCTTCTCGCGGTCGTCACCACTTTTTCAATGTGGAGAACGTTCTCACGTTTTGAGGTTGGTTCGGAAAAAGAATCTCAGGGTTCTGTTGAAAAGGAGAGAGCAGTTCCGCCATCCTCAGAGGCCTCGGCAGGAATAAATCAGGTAGGCAAGGGAAACGCATTCGTTCTTGATAGCGATGACTCGTTGCCATGGATGCCACCAACAGAACCATCCCATCTCGTGTTCCGCTATTTACCATCAGGTTCACAGTTAATTCTTTCAGCCCGGCCAGCAGACTTTATGAAGTCCAAAGACGGACAATTAGTCCTGAAGGCGGGTGGAGAACAATTGAAAGAAATGATTCTTCTGCTTGAGAGTTTGGTGCAGTGCTCGCTCTCAGATATTGAAACGTTGCAAGTGAGCTGGCAGGCCGATGAAAACGGTTTGCCACTCTTTGCGATTTGGGCTCACCGTCACGGTGTCGGCACACAGGAGAGTGGAAATAATGAGGTCTCCAGTGTGGCGGTGCCGGTAGAAGATTCAGGAGGGTGGCTCCGCTGGTATCCACGCGGCGAGAATGGCCGCGATGTGGTTGTTGCGATGCCGCAACTTATGGATGCACTCATGGCGAAGACTAACGAGGAGAGTGAACTTCCACGAAGCATGAGACCGCTTGGACCTGTTCTAGATGGTAGTCGGCAGTTGACGCTTTTGGGTTCACCTCATTTTCTTGTCCACGATGGCCGTGTTTTGTTGCCACCGGCAACGATGCCACTGCTTGATCCGATTGAAGATGTCTTAGGTGCAGACTGTCCAGCAGCAGCAGTTTCAATCCATCTTGATGACCGGACTTATTTTGAGCTGGATGCAGTGAGTCCGGCAGTAGGTTCTGCGCGAGGTCTCGATCGTCAGTTAGATGGAGGTTTGCGTCAAGTGTCCGAGAAGACAGAGGCTGTAATCAGCGGTCGTGATCTGGATATGTATGGGCGTCGTCTCGTGATGCGGCTTCCAGAAGTTCTTCGTATAGGGCAACGATACCTACGTGTTGGCATTGAGGGCCGGGACCTCGTTGTGGCGAATACATATCTTCCAGAAATGGCAGCTCATAACATTGTGTTGGCTGCATCACTTCTCCTTGATCAGATTCAAGCGAATCCGGTTAGCGGGCAAATGGAAGAAGAAAAAAGTGTCGATTTACAGCAATCTGCCGTGATCAAGCTGCAACAGCCAGTAACGTTGGTCTTTGATTCGGACTCACTCGAGACAGCAATTGAAATGCTGTCTGAGACAGTCGGTATTACAATAGAAATAGTGGGTAAAGATCTTGAGTCAGAGGGGATTACGAAAAATCAATCGTTTGGTCTGTCAGAGCGTGAACGCTCTGCTGAAGAGGTTTTGCGTATAATCTTAAGAAAAAGTGAGAGCAAGCCGGGACAGTTAATCTATGTTTTCAGAAAAGATGGTGATGACGAAAAGATAGTGATCACCACAAATACAAATGCTCGACAGCGGGGCGAGGAGATCCCGGAAGTATTTCGTACCGTGCCGGCTCAATAGATCTATTGAAGACTTCTCCTGAGACAGATCACTGTATATCTTTCATGAAGATCTCCGGCTGGAACGCATGCTGAAGGTAGATGGTTGACAGGGTGACTTCCTTGGCAGAGGCTTCTCGTGATCAAAGAAAGGTATTGGAGACAGACATGATTATCGTAATGAAGGCAGACGCTAGTCCTGAGCAGGTTCTTAAGGTAGCTGAGCAAGTGGAAGGCCTTGGCCTCAAGCCCCATGTAATTGAGGGGGCAGAGAGGACTGTTGTTGCTGTCGTTGGTGCAGAAAAAGATGCAACCGTGAGTGCAATGGAAACAGTTCCTGGTGTCGCGAGAGTCCTTCCAATATTAGCCCCGTACAAGGTGGCCAGTCGTGAAGTCCAGCAGGAACAGACAGTGGTGACGGTTGGGCCTCTATCTATTGGAGGTGGTCATGTCGGTGTTATTGCAGGGCCGTGTTCTGTTGAGTCACGTGAACAGATTCTCGAATCAGCTCGAGCAGTTTTGGCTTCTGGTGCAACAGGTCTTCGTGGTGGTGCCTTTAAGCCAAGAACGAGCCCGTACAGTTTTCAGGGCTTAAAAGAAGAAGGGCTCAAGCTCCTTGCAGAGGCACGAGACGAGACAGGGCAAGCAGTTGTGACAGAGGTGGTAGCTCCTGAGGACGTCGATTTGGTCGCACGCTATGCAGACGTTCTACAAATCGGTGCTCGGAACATGCAAAATTATCGTCTTCTTGAAGCAGTTGGCCAGTGCGACAGAGCGGTGCTTTTGAAGCGAGGCCCAGCGGCGACGGTTGATGAAATGCTTCTGGCTGCAGAATACATTCTTGACGGAGGGAATCGTGAGGTGATTCTCTGTGAACGGGGAATCAGGACGTTTGAATCACACACCCGATTTACACTGCCTTTAGCCACAGTGCCATGGCTGCAAGCTCGTACCCATCTGCCAGTTGTGGTTGACCCGAGCCATGGAACAGGTCATGCCGATCTTGTGCCTAGCATGGCAGCGGCTGCCGTTGCTGCAGGGGCAGATGGTTTGATTATTGAGGTGCACCCTGACCCACAGAATGCAGCAAGTGATGGCGGGCAGACGCTCGACTTTGGCACATTTGAAAAAACAATGGAGACATGCCGAAGGGTAGCCCAGGCTGTCGGTAGAAATCTTTGTTAGGTCTTCGTGATACGTTGTCGAATCACTCGTGTGGCAGAGACTCAGGATTTAGCCTTACGCACTGCTACGGAGTTCATTTCCATATTGTGCACGTATGCTCTCAACGCAGTCGATTAAGCCACTCAGGATATTTTGCAGGGTGATATCTTTGCTTAAGTAACACTGCTTTGTTAGTGCCTGTTTCTCTAACTGCTTTGCAAACTTCTCCAGTTCATGTGCAGAGTTTGTTCGAATGGGTTTTTGGCTTAGTCGGTCATACCTGAGTGTGTTTCCGCAGGCCCGCTCGATTACATGCTTTGTCCGGCGAGTGAGTGATAGCTTTTCGCTGCAGAGAATTGGATACTTTTGAAAAGCAGGTACCTCAACATGAATCGATTCAAGCCAGTCACGCCATTTGAACATGTTGAATCGATGGCCCATGCGAAAGGGTTGCCAAGCGGTGCGAAGCGCATCAGCAAAAATCGCTCCATGAAGACTTTCAGTGAGTACATATTCAGACTGCGCAATGTCTTCAAAAACACGAAAAAAATCTTTACGCGGGTCGATGAAATGAAGTTCACCAACCATTCCAATGGTTTCCCAGTCGATGGTTGTAGCTGTCTGGTGATGAGGAATCACAGACACGCGATATTTCTTTTTTAGCGCAAAGAGTTTCTTGAAGCGATCGGTCGTGAGGCAAAGGTAAGCGGAGTCACCGATGCTCTTCCGGAGCGGTATATTGAGTGCCTGCGCAGTAAGAGGGCCTCGGACGGAGTAGATACTAAAGTTTCCATCTACCTTCGGCGGACGTTGGTAGCCGGTGCCTGTTCCCAAGACAATTTTTTCGGGGCTTTTCGGTAATTTTTGATTGAGGATTGTTCCAACACCAAGAAACAGCGAGTCTTCATGTGTGTCGAAAAAAGATTTGCCAAGAAGCGTTGGCCAGAGCCACGTGTTGAGATCATCCCCAAAGTTGCCCAAAGGTGTTTTGCAGTAATGTAGCTTCATATGTTCGAGATTGCCGTCGCATAGTGAGTACTGTTGGTTTTGATTTAATTTTTCCGTGTGATCCAGAGGGTAGGTTTTGGTAGTGAACGATAGTTATTAAGCTGCTCGCTTCCTCTTTGTTTGTGCCCGGACTTCGGTTGGCTGGCTTGGTTCAAAACGAAGAAGAGGAGGTGCGTGCGTCATGGTTTCAGATAGCGTGTAGGTGTACCTGCGATCTTCCGACGATAAGGAGCGTTCGCAGGCTGTTGCGAGCCCTTGGTGAAGCTGCTTTTTTCTGGTGAAAAAAAGCTTTCTTATTTTCCAGCGTTGTTGTCGTACGATTTTTGGATCGATGTACGCTTTTTCATGCGAAAGATGGAGTTGTATTAATGAGAATTTGAGCCAACGTGAAGCGACTCCGTTGTTTCGTAATCGGACCCCGAGTTCACGATCTTCGCTTCCATATCCATACGACTCATCGAACCCATTCACAGACTCAATATCATTCCGCCACAATGAAAAGTTGGCGCCACGAAGAACGCAATATCGCCATGTGACAATGTTCAGTGACTTTTCCAAGATGCCGGATTGAAAACGGAGAGAATGCTTACGTGCCTCAGGCCATGCGTGGGTGAGAAAACATGGTCTGAAGACCATGTTTTCCATGATTTGGGAATCGGTGAAAGTTTTGTAGACGTGTTTTGGTACGTCGATGCCTGCCCCGGATAAGAATGTTTTCGGGCGGGCATTTTTCAGGTGTGATTCGACAAAATCTTTTCTCGGAATGGTGTCGCCATCACAAAAAATAAGGTAGTCGCCACGACAGTGTCGTACGGCAAGATTGAGAATTGTATTTTTCTGCCATCCGCGGTCAGGGTGCCACACGGTATCAATCGGAAGTGACGAGAAAAGTGTTTCGGTTAAAAAGCTATAGTCTGACCGTCGTGATCCGTCATCTGCGATAATAATTTGGTCTGGTAGAACTGTTTGCGAGAGCATTCCAAGAAGGCACATGCGCAATCCCGTAGGATTGCTGTACGTGCTGATAACGACTGAAACGCTCATGAACACAGGACCCTTGAGTAGGAAGGATCTTCTTCGAATATCCCTTCACTCTTTTGGAATCGGCTGATAAGGGGGGGGGGCTGCAGGCGATATTCTGTTTTTTGTGTCAGGTAGGCAGACGTTTTGTCTCCCGTATTTAGCTCAGCATCACAAAGGCAATCGACATGTACAGAATAATGCCCACAACATCGACGATTGCCGACACAAATGGGTTGCTCATGAGCGCTGGATCAAGCCCAAGTGAACGGAAAAGGAGGGGCAAGATTGAACCAACAAGGGAGCCAAAAATGACAACACTCAAGATTGTAAGCGGAATAACCAGTGCTTGAGCGGGTGAAGGTGCGTAAAGAAGGGCGAGTAGAAAGCCTGGTATTGCGAGCAGGGTGCCAAGAAGAACGCCAAGGATGAGTTCCCGACGCAGAATTCGCGGCCAGTCAGCAAGTTTACAATCACCCATCGACAATGCTGTGATGACGAGGGTTGCAGATTGATTGCCCGAGTTGCCTCCGCTGGCGATCACAAGAGGAATGAAGGCAATGAGCCAGACATGAGGAAAGGGCGTTCGCGCCAATACCATTGCTGTTACGGCAGCTGTGAAAAAAAGAATGGTCAGCCACACTCCACGCTTCCATGTCATGGTGATCAGCGCGGTCTCAAGATATCCTTCGCTCAGTGGGGCAACGGCGGCACTCATCTGAGCATCTTCAGTGGCCTCTTCACGGACGGTATCAAGTACATCATCATGAGTGACAATGCCAACGAGACGATTTTGGTTGTCAACGACTGGTATGGCAATGAAGTCGAATCGAGCGAGCTTTTGTACGACCTCTTCAGTGGGTTCGTCAACTTTGACGCTGATAATGTCTCGTTGCATCAGGTCAGCCACAAGAGAAGTTGGGTTCGCGAGTATCAAATCACGGAGTGAAATAAAGCCGACAAGGGTACGGTCTGACTCCAAGATGTAGATGTAGTAGATCGATTCACTATTTGGTGCCTGAGTGCGAAGTCTCGCAATCGCCTCACCAGCTGGTATGTCAGCGGGCAGGGACGCGTACTCCGTTGTCATAAGACTTCCTGCAGAGTCTTCCGGGCAGGACAGGAGCATTCGGATGTCATGTCGCTCGGCTTTGGCGACAAGTGGAAGAATGGCTTCGACGAAACTTGGGTCTAGTTCACGAAGGAGGTCGTCACGATTGTCGGGGGCCATTCCTTCCAGGAGTGGTCCCAGTTGAGAATTGTTTGCATCTTCTATGAGTTGGATTTGTCTGGCGAGTGGATAGTACGGAAAAATTTCTGCTCGCTGCTCAACAGGAAGTGAGTCGAGCAGGTGCCAGATTTCATGGTCATCAAGGCCTTCAGAAAACTCAGCGACTGTCGCTGGATGCAATTCTTCTGCGACTTCACGAATGCCCACCGCGTCCTGCTCGTGAAGCAGGCTACGAAGTTCCGGGAGGAGGATAGGGTTCGCGGTAACCATGATGGTTCATCGACTGGTCTGCAGGTGGTCGGACAATGCGGTTGGAGCGGCTATAATGTTGCTTATGGCGTCATCAAACTGGAACACATTGATTGAGGTAACTGAATCCTCGGTAAACAAGTATGCCATGAAAGTATGGTCCCCTGAATTTCCCTTGCCAAAAAAGTTGATGAAAAAAGTAATTTTGTTGCTTGTAGTAATCGCTTACGCCACTCCCGGTAGTGTTGTCAGTGGAGGAAGTCCTGAAAAAGGACTCCAAGTGCTGCTCGAGAAGGCATATCTCCCTGCAGATCTCGACCAGGAAGTGTTTGATGCACTTTGGACAGTGTGGCCAGAGCACTTGAAATCGCAGGCAGAACAGGCCTCGGTGGCAGAGCGCCGGCAGATGGCCATGGATCGGTATGGCCTGCTCCCTCATCCGAGCGATCCGTCTCGGTCAGTACAGTATGTCGTCGATTCCAGTGGCAACTGGACCATGAGTTGTCTTGCCTGCCACCAGGGACAGGTAGCCGGTGAGATGGTTCCTGGAATCCCAAATACGAACTACGCACTTGAGACATTTACGGAAGAAGTACGGTTGGTAAAAATTGCTCAGGGAAAGTCGTTTGGGCATATGGATGTTGGGTCACTTCTGTTGCCACTTGGCACAACAACCGGTACGACGAATGCAGTGATGTTTGGTGTTGCTCTTATGCATCACAGAGACGCTGCCTTGAATATCATCTCACGTACCCCCCGATTTGATCTTATTCACCATGATATGGATGCACCGCCGTGGTGGCATTACCGCAAGCGCAACACCCTGTACGCCGATGGGTTTGCCCCACAAGGAAGCCGCATGCTTATGCAGTTTCTGTTGGTTCGGGAAAATGGTCCCAAGAAGTTTTTGGATTGGGAGCCGGATTTCGAGCATGTTGAGGCGTGGCTCGAGTCACTGCAATCACCGAAATGGCGTTGGGATATTGATAAAAACTTGGCGAGCACAGGTGAGAGAGTCTTTCGCGAGCACTGTGGTCGCTGCCACGGGTCGTACGGGGAACATGATGAATACCCGGAGGTGGTCATACCGATTGATGATATTGGGACTGATCGAGTTCGTTTTGATGCCTTAACAAACGTCGAGAGAAATGCTCTCAATGAGAGTTGGTTTGGTCATTTTGGTCGTGATGCAGCATCGATCGGTACTCGCCAACGACCAGAGGGTTACGTGGCTCCGCCCCTTGATGGAGTGTGGGCCTCAGCACCGTATTTTCATAATGGTTCAGTTCCAACATTGTGGCATGTTCTTCATCCGGAAAATCGTCCATCTGTTTGGTGCCGGACGCCTGTTGGCTACGATACGAAAAAAGTGGGTCTGGAAACTGAGGAACGGAGCCAAAAGGAGTTCGCTGCGGCCGTTTCAGACGGGATGTCTTCTGCGCAGCGGCGGCAATTTTTTGATACCACAAAACCTGGGAAATCAGCTGGAGGGCATGTCTATCCTGAGGCGTTGAACGAATCTGAGAGGACTGCAGTGCTTGAATATTTGAAGACGCTCTAGCAGGCTAACTGAAAGCAGACTGTTTTTCATCATTGTGATACAGTGGTGGCGACATATCGCTCACCATACACCCATTCATGCCAATCATTTGGAGAAAATTCATGACACAGCTTGAACGCGCTCGTGAGAACGAAGTTACACCCGAGATGAAATTCATTGCCGAGCGTGAGAACTTGTCAGAAGACGTGGTCTGTAGCGAAGTTGCTCGTGGAAGAATGGTTATCCCTGCCAACACGGTCCATCTCACGAAATGCCTTGAGCCAATGGCGATTGGTATCGCAGCCCTGACGAAAATTAATGCAAATATTGGTAATTCGGCAGTGACAAGTGACGAGTCAACAGAACTCGAGAAACTTCATATGGCAGTGCACTACGGTGCAGACACGGTGATGGATCTTTCGACCGGAAAAGACATAGACAGTATTCGGCGAGCAATCATCGACGCATCTCCAGTACCAATTGGAACAGTTCCGATCTATCAGATGCTTGAGGAACTTGGTGGTGATATTGATGAGATGAAGCCTCAGCATTTTCTTGACATGTGTGAAAAGCAGGCTCAGCAAGGCGTTGATTACATGACAGTGCATGCCGGCCTTTTGCAAGAACACCTTCACCTTACAATGAACAGAGTCACGGGTATCGTCAGTCGTGGTGGATCTCTTATTGCCCGGTGGATGATGACTCACAAAGAGCAAAATCCACTGTATACACATTTTGATGATTTGTGTGACATCTTTAGACAGTACGACGTGACCTGGAGCCTTGGTGATGGTCTTCGCCCTGGTGCAATCGCAGACGCGAGTGACGAGGCCCAGTTTGCAGAATTGCACGTTCTTGGTGAATTGACTCGACGAGGCTGGTCGAAAGGGTGTCAAGTCATGGTTGAGGGTCCTGGGCACGTCCCGATGGACCAGATTGATATGAATGTCAAACGCCAGATGGAAGAATGTGATGAAGCACCATTTTACGTGCTCGGTCCACTTGTTACTGACATTGCTCCTGGCTATGACCACATTACGAGTGCGATAGGTGCGGCGCTGGCAGGCTGGAGTGGTGCAGCAATGCTTTGCTATGTGACACCGAAGGAACATCTTGGTTTGCCTGATGCAGAGGACGTGAAGCAAGGGGTCATCGCTTATAAGATTGCTGCTCATGCGGCAGATCTTGCAAGGCACCGAAAGGGTGCTCGCTCTCGGGATGATGCACTGTCACATGCCCGCTTCAACTTCGATTGGAATGAGCAGTTTCGTCTGTCTCTGGATCCGGAAACAGCAAAGCGATACCACGATGAAACGTTGCCTCAAGAAACGTTTAAGTCTGCTCAGTTTTGCAGCATGTGTGGCCCGAAGTATTGCTCAATGAAAATATCTCAGGAAATCCGTGATATGGCCGCCCGTGAAGAGAAGGACGCTTCTGGTGAGCCAGTTCAGATCGAACTTCCTGCGACGTAATAGTGGCACTTAATGAACGATGACGAGCAGTTGGGAGTTCATTTATTTGATGCTCCAGTCAGTTCCGTCAGCGCGATCCTCTAATTGGATTTCGGCCTCATTCAGCGTGTCACGGATAAGGTCTGCTGTCGCAAAATCTTTCGCCTGACGTGCGCGAGATCGTAGCTCAATGATCAGTTGCATCAAAGAGTCCAGCAGTTTGCCGTCAGCCCCTGTAGACACTTCTGCTGGTGGAGTAAGAAACAGCCCTAGAGTGCTTGTGAGTTCTCGCATTAAGAGCATGAGACCATTGAGAGTTTCAAAGTCATGGTCTGCTTTCTTCTCAAGCCCCTCGCTGTCAATAAATTTGTTGATGAATCGAACAAAGTCGAACAAGGTAGCCACTGCTATCGCAGTATTGAAGTCGTCATCCATCGCTTCCAGGAAACGATTTCGTAATGCGGTGACGTGTTCTCCGGCACGTCCATGAAAATCTGAAATAGCGGCATTGCCATCACGACGATTGCGTGCTGAAAGTGTGTAGTACGAATTTCCGCAGAGCCGTTCATAGCGGCTGAAAAGTCTCTCGAATGCTTCGAGGGCTCGAGCAGATTCTCCAAGAGGTTCTTCACCAAAGTGAATGGGGCTTCGGTAATGTGTTGACAGGAGCAGAAGTTTAATCGCTTCTGGTCGATGGCGGGTAAGGAGTTCTCGGAAAGGTTCAGCTCCAGTCGACTTTGATATTTTTGTAGCAGCTAGATCGTCGAGAGTGTCGCTGCTATCTCGCGGGCGACCACCGACCTTTCCTGCTGCCCCTGCAGCCTGCATGAGCCCGTTATGCATCCAATATGTGGCCATAGGGCAATCATGGAGTGATTCACTCTGCGCGATTTCGTTTTCATGGTGAGGAAAGACTAAATCGAGCCCACCTCCGTGAATATCGAAATGGCTCCCAAGAAGAGCCTCACTCATTGCCGAGCATTCAATATGCCAGCCGGGTCGTCCCGGGCCCCAAGGGCTTTCCCAGGAAGGCTCACCAGACTTTGCCTTTTTCCAAAGTGCAAAGTCGGCAGCCGACCGCTTTCTGTCAGCGGTAGCGCCACCTTCTCCCTGCGTTTTTTCGAGAGTACGGTTTGTTAGTTTTCCATAATCCTTATCTTTGGCCACATCAAAATAGACATCACCATCTGCCGGATACGCAAAATCTTTCTCAACGAGGCCTGCAATGAACTGAATAATGCCTTCAATGTGGTCAGTTGCCTTTGGCATGGTATCAATGCCATCGACGCCCAGGGCGGATAGGTTATCCAGATAGTCGGTGGTCATTTCCTCAGCCAGAGCGGCCATCGACATGCCGCGGTTTTTACTCTCGGTGATCAGTTTGTCGTCAACATCTGTGATGTTTACAACCCACGTGACGTCCCATCCTGAATAGACAAGATGCCGTTTGATTGTGTCGAAAATAACCGGACCAACCATGTGTCCAATGTGACTCGGCTTGTAGACCGTTGGTCCGCAGAGATACATGCCAACCTTGCCAGGAACAACTGTTTTGAAGTGTTCTTTCTGGTGGCTTAATGTGTTGTACAGTTCGATATTCGGAAAGCTATGAGTGGATTGATTTATTTCCGCCATATTTCAGTGTGGCTCCCTGGTGTTTCAGAAATCTACAGTGTCTTTAGGTTTTGTTGAATGCCGCCTGCGTTTCAAGCAATACAATGCATTCTGCAGCAATTGCTTGCTCTTCTCCGATCGGTCCAACAGCTTCGCCAGTCTTGGCCTTAAGCCAGACTTGATCGATATCAAGAGCCAGCAGCTCAGAGATATGTTGCCTGATGACCTCTCTGTGCGGGAGGATTTTTGGCTTTTGAGCAAAAATAATGCAATCCATATTCACGATAGTCCAGCTCGCGTTCCACACGTGATCACGTGCTATTGCTAGCATCGAACTTGAAGACCGGTCTTTATTTTCCGGATCATCATCTGGGAAAAGTTCACCAATGTCACCAAGAGCAGCTGCTCCGAGGATTGCATCGGTTATGGCATGCAGAAGCACATCAGCATCACTGTGACCGACGGCAGACTGGCTATGAGGAATTTTTACGCCACCAAGCCAGAGCCCATTTCCGGGCTCCAGTCTGTGCGTATCATGACCAATTCCAATTCGATACATCGCTAGTTTTCCGTGTGGAAATCTCCGGTAAATGTTTCAAGAGCGGCAAGTCTATCGTTTTGGCCTATACTTCCGCATATGCACACCAGCAGTGAAACAAAAAGTGACCGCGTAATCGAGGTCAATGATCTTGCCAAAGAATATCGCGTTTACGACAAGCCGGAAGGCCTCTGGGCGAGCGTGCGGGGTCTCTTTCACCGCAAAAATAGAATAATCCATGCCTTGCGAGGGGTGGATCTGAGCGTTGGCCGTGGTGAATTCCTCGCGATGCTTGGGCCAAATGGAGCTGGTAAAACAACATTTTTAAAGCTGCTCTCGGGAATTATTACGCCTACTCGGGGAACTGCCCGTGTTTTGGGACATGTGCCATGGGATCGAGCCGACGATTTCCGCAGGCGGTTTGCCCTTGTGATGGGCCAAAAAAATCAGCTCTGGTGGGATTTGCCAGCGGCGGAGAGTTTCCGGCTCCATCAAGAGATTTATCGGATAGACCCAATTCGATTTGCAAAAATCCGCGATGAACTTGTCGACATGTTGGGAGTTTCTCATCTTCTTGGGCAGCCAGTGCGGGAACTCTCGCTCGGGGAGCG
This sequence comes from Pirellulales bacterium, assembly GCA_016776925.1. Classification (GTDB taxonomy): domain Bacteria; phylum Planctomycetota; class Planctomycetia; order Pirellulales; family UBA1268; genus UBA1268. Next base: position 15,275 of record JADHSL010000040.1, read on the forward strand.
GATGAAGTTAGAACTTATCGCAGCACTTCTACACGAGCCTGAGGTGTTGTTTCTTGATGAGCCAACAATCGGTCTTGATGTGGTTGCGCAGCACACGATTCATGAGTTTCTCAGGCATATCCAAAAGCAGCGGTCGGTTACTGTTGTCTTGACAACGCATTATATGAAAGACGTTGCTGCCCTTTGTGAGCGTGTGGTGGTCGTGACGCATGGCAGTATTCTTTATGACGGTTCGCTTGAGCAAATCGTTGATCGTTTTACAACGCATAAGGTCGTGACACTTGATCTTGAAAACCCTCCTGCCGCTGGAGAAATGGAACGATTTGGATTTTCATGTGAAGTGCATGGTCCTCGTGTGTCGTTGCGAATTGATCGATCACGGATAGCAGATGTCTTGCCAAAACTATTGGCGAGCCAACCAGTCAGAGATGTGTCTGTCGAGGATGTGCCCTTGGAAGAAATTGTGGCTGGTCTGTTTCGTGGCGCAGCAAAACGGCAAGCAGGCACAGATCCAGATCAGGAAGTTGGAGCAGTATGAGTACCACTGCAAATTCCGAGCGCAGTCTGCAGGCTTCGCACGGCTGGTTCTCAGGGGTGCGGTCGTGGTGGCGAATGCTTGTCATCTGCCTTGAGGAACGACTGGCTTATCGTACCGACTTTGCGTTGGGTACGGTGATGCGTTTCCTGCCGATCGTCACGCAAGTTTTTCTCTGGACGGCTGTCTTCGCGGCCTCTAGCCGTACAGATATCGCTGGGTACTCTCGTGACAACATTGTTGCGTACTATCTGCTTACGATGGTAACTCGAGCTTTCTCAAGTATGCCAAGTTTGGCAGGCGGTATCTCTCGTAGTATTCGGGACGGATCTGTGAAGAAGTATCTGATTCAGCCGGTCGATTATATTGGTTTTCTGCTTGCTTCCCGCATTGCTCACAAACTTGTTTACTACATCGTGGCGATACTTCCATTCGCTGCAGTTCTATTTTTCTGTCGAGGTTATTTTCCTCCAGCGCCCGACGGTCTTACGATCGCCGCCTACATTCTGTCTTTACTGCTCTCATTCCTGCTTGGATTTTTCTTGGAGGCAACTCTAGGAATGATCGGATTTTGGTTTCTTGAGGTGTCCAGCATTATTTTTGCGTACATGTTGTTTCAGTATCTGCTTTCGGGGCATATGTTTCCTATCGATATGCTTGCAGACATTCCAACGGGGCTAACGGGAGTAAGCCTTGCAGATATTGTGCGATTGCTGCCGTTCGAGTACACCGCCTATTTTCCTGCCGCGGTGTGGCTTGGCAAGATTACAGGCTGGGAGCTCGTGAGAGGAATTCTCATCGAAATTGTCTGGCTCGTCATCATGATAGGAGTTTGTCGTTTTGTATGGTGGCGAGGCACAAAACGATATAGCGGTTTTGGTGGTTAATTTCCGGGACGATTCTCATGAGACGATACATCAAAATTTTTTCAACGTTTGCACGAGCCTGTCTTGTGCGAGACATGACATTCCGGGTGAATTTCCTGCTCGAGTGCCTGACCAGCCTTGGGTGGATGTCAATGAATCTCGCGTTTTACTTATTGATCTTTAGCTTTACACCGGAGATAGGTCGCGGAAGTGGCTGGTCGCGTGAGCCGTTTTTCGCGTTTGTTGCTACTGGTCTGATTATCAATGCAATCGTTCAGACCTTGTTCATGCCCAGCGCTTCGGAACTTACAGAAATGGTTCGAACAGGTGGTCTTGATTCGGTTCTTGTAAGGCCTCTCGATGCTCAGTTTCTCCTGTCGATGCATAGATTTGATTTCTCGTCGATGGCGAACGGTCTTGTTGGGCTGGGCCTACTTATTTGGGCTGTCCTCCGCTTTCCTGTTGCACCGCCACTCATTGCATGGCTGCTTTACCCGCTGCTTATTGTCTGCGGTGTGGCGATCTTGTACGGACTCATTATTATGCTTGCAGCCGCAACGATACTGATGGGTAGGAACCAGAGTTTGTATGACTTTTGGTTTTATATAACGAATTTTTCACGATATCCTGCCGAAATATATGCCGGTCCCTGGGGTGATCCGTTACGTACAGTCTGTACCTTTGTTATTCCGATATTGCTCGTCGTGAATGTGCCTGCGGGTACTCTCGCCCGTCCACTGTCAGGAGAAGCGTGGGGAATGGTTGTGCTAACGTTTGCTGCAGCAGGCATTTCAATTGGCCTGTCGAGAATAGTCTTTCAGGCCGCTTTGGCCAGATACCGTAGTGCCTCAAGCTAAGTAGTTTTCAGGAATGTCACAGCCTCCTACCAAGCCAACGGATATATCAGCGATAGTTAGTTGGTTGAAACTGATACGTGTACCGAATCTTGCCACAGCGATTGCTGATCCGTTGGCAGGGTTTCTGATTGTTGGGGGGTTCTATCAGTATGAAAATCTTCCACTCGGTGGTTGGCTGGCAATAGCATCATCGTTGTGTCTGTACGCTGGCGGAATGGTCCAGAACGATGTCGTGGATCTTCAGATCGATCAAACAGAGCGTCCCCATAGGCCACTTCCAAGCAAGCAGGTTTCTTTTGAACTCGCTCAATTTGTATCCATCGGACTTCTCTTGTTCGGTGTTGTCCTGGCATGTGTCGCTTCAGTGTCTCTGCGTGACGGGGCTCCTGCCGTTATTGGGGTAATGCTCACCGCAGCAATCTGTGGCTATAACTGCTATGCCAAAGGTACGTGGTTGGGGCCTTTGTTCATGGGGGGGTGCCGTGCACTTAACTGGTCTCTCGGAATGGTTATTGCCGGTTCGGCGTCGTTCCCGCTATGGATGATTCCCTGCGGGATGGGTGTGTATGTGATGGGCATCACGTTGTTCGCTCGGGATGAGGCTGGTGTTGGAAGGCGACCCCAACTGTTTGCGGGTGCACTTATTATGTCGATTGGGCTTCTTGTTGCTGGTTTGGCACCATTGGTCAGTATGGAAGTGGAGGCCGCCAACGTCCCGCACTGGCTTGTCGCAGGCCGGCTTATTGCATGGCTTGCACTGTGGGGTGTGCTCGGGGTTTCAATCCTCATCCGTTGCGTCCAAGCTATTATCAATCCGGTGCCGCAACGCATGCAGTCGGCAGTTGGTAATGCAATTATGTCTCTTATCACACTTGATGCAGTACTGGTGCTCGCGTTCTGTGGGGAGCAATGGGCCGTATCAGTACTGGCCCTGTTAGTGTGGTTTGTCCTTGGTCGCCGTATTGCAGCAGTTACGTGAGCAGGATGTCCAATGAAAGCTGGGTACAGCACAAATAGTTTCGGTGACGTTGATCCACTGGATGCGCTGTCACTCCTTTGCGAGCAAGGGTATGCATCGCTGGCGATTACGCCTGATCGAAACATACTCAATCCATACGAGAAAACGTTTGCGTCGGAGGTTCGTGTTTGGCAGCACGCCCTGGCAAAGGCTCAGATGAGATGTGTTGTCGAAACGGGAGCTCGTCATCTTCTTGATTCAAAAAGAAAGCACCATCCGACGCTTCTTTCGGATGCCCAGGATGATTGCAACCGAAGGATCGAATTTCTGCGACGGGCAATTGAGTTAGCAGGAGAACTGAACGCGGACTGCGTGTCTCTGTGGTCTGGTGCTGTTTGCTCTGATGCTGACGAAACATTGCTGTGGCGGAAATTAACTGACGGTGTTGGGGAAGTTCTTGACCATGCCAGTCGTTGTGGTGTTGTGCTCGGTTTTGAACCAGAGCCAGGAATGTTTATCGATACAGTCGCTCGTGCGGAAGAATTGTTTGAGAGATTGGGTCGACCTAAGTCGCTTGGTCTTACAGTCGATATTGGCCACCTTGAATGTCTGGGGGAAAGGCCATTAGCAGCTACTGTGCGTGATGTTGCTGATCGTATTGTGAATGTTCATCTAGATGACATGATTGTCTGCCGTCACGAACATTTGCCTTTAGGAAAAGGTGATATCGATTATGTCCCTATTTTCCGTGAACTTCTCGCCGCTCGCTATCAAGGTGGCTTGCATGTCGAGCTGCCACGCCAGAGCCATAGGTGGTATGAAACGGCCAAAGAATCATACGAATTCATTCATCGTATGATTGGGCTTGTTTCATAACAGGCATCTCGCTGGAGACCACTCGCAACAAATAGTTGTGAGCATCGTGCGTGATGCAGGCGCCTTGTAGCTGCGGCATCAATTCTTTTTTCGGACTGCCGTGTGGCTTGTAGTGTCTTTTAACACCAGTCAGGTGGCGGTTCGATTTCGTCTCCCGGGCGGCCACCGGCATCTGCTCTTCCGGAACCTTCCAGGCGACTTATTGCTTTGATTTCCATATCCTCATTGCATTCGATTTGACAAGACAGCCGAAGTCCAGGTGTTGAGGAGAGGTCTCGTGCTTCAAGAACCTCTTTTTCTGCCTTTGTTATAGCTTTTGGTTCACCTGATACAAATTCAACACGACAGGTTGTGCATCGTCCGAAACCACCGCATGCATGCAATTGATCAACGCCGCACTCGTCAACAAGTGCATTTACTAGGCGTTTCCCTGCAGGTACTTCGAATTCGCCAAATCCTTCAACAGTCAACTTCGGCATGGGTATGCTCCTCTTTTAAAAAATGTAATGAGTTATCTTCTACAAACTTATGTTCAGAAACGTTTTATGGAGAAGAAACAGGCCGTCGTGGTGGCCGTTTCTTTTTTCGAGGTGGGGGAGGGGGGTCAAGGTCTTTTGTTAAATCAATATCTGAAACCTGGGACGAGATGCCCTTCTTGGGTACATCGAGTCCACTCGTCCAGACCAATGCATTGAGTATAAGAGTACGGAAGTCGTTATTTGCCCAATTTTCATGAAAATGACCTCCAGTGCATCCAAAGCCACGGCCACCGTCGGGTCGCTCGTAAGCCCAGGCGAGAACTTCGCGACTTCCTTTTTGCGAGCGCACAGTCGGGTTATTGCTGTGAGGGCCATCGGGCCGCTCTCGTGTGCTGTCAGGAGGAATGGCCGTGAGGATTTTGATGACCTCATTATTGGGTTCACGAAACCGCATGTGGTAGTACCACTCGTCATTTATCTCGAATGGTTTTACACCGGAGCAGATAGGATGATTGTGGGCTAATTCCGTTTTGACAAGTGTCCAATGGGGATTGACTGACCAGTCCGTCTCAAAGAATCCACCGATCCAATTGAGGAATTCTGGGCCACCCTTTTCTTTGGGCACCTCGACACCGTAGTGGAGACACGCAACACCAACACCACGTTTCGCCAGGGCATCAATCTGTGCAAGTCTATTGCTCTGAATGACAGGATGCCCTTTGCCACCATCAGAGAACAGGAGAATCGCATCGGCATTGTCAAAGGCGGTTGGATCTTCTGGCCAGCCATCTGTGTATACCGCTGTCACTAATTTCTCACCAATAGACTTTTCAAGGCACTTTTGGAAGAGAAGGCAGCCTGCTCTGAACTCATGTGCTCCTTGAGCATGGCTGGCACGCCCTGCTAATAAAATCAGTTTCTTACGGCCATCCGGAAGTCGGAGGCGTTTTAGCCGTATGTCTTTGAATTCAACTTTCATGGGCTGTCCGGCATGAAGTTGAAAGGCAAGTATTCCACTAAAGGATTGCTTGCTCTTGTCATTGTCAGTTGTTACTGACATCAACGTTCCGTTGATGAAATGTTGGAGATGATTGCCGCGGGCAACAATGCGATATTGGTTCCATTCACCGCTCTTGATCACAGATTGCAGGTCTTGGCTTGTGCCAACAAGACTGTCTTGTTTCTTGACTCCAGCGGTATCGAGTGTGACTTTTTCACCTCGTTTCGTGACAATCCCTCTCCCACCTTGTTCGTAGAGAATTCCGCTAAAATTTTTTCCGGATTCCATGTCAGCTTGATAACCGGTGACACGAAATCCACCTAGATCCTGACTGCGGTATTGAATCCCGCTATTACCGCCAGTAATCCTGTAGGAGAGCGTAAGTTCAAAGTCGTCAACGGTTCCTTGTCGCCAAATAAGGTACGTCGTCTTCTCTAACGGCGTTGTTGTTTCGCCAACAAGAACACCGTTAGAGACTCGCCAGAGTTCATGGTCTCCTTCCCATCCCTCGAGTGATTTACCGTCAAAAATTGCAATGGAGTCATCTTGGCCAGATGCAGAGTTGAGAACTGCAGTGTCGAGGAAGGGTAATGCAATGATCAGGAGTAAAAGTACTGTAAGTGTATTTTGTGAACCAGGGCGAAATGTCATTGTGTTGATCTTGAGAGTCGTGAAACTGAACAGCAGAATGTCCGTGTGTCCGCAATGCCGGAGCAGCAGAACTGCTCTTAGACTACTAAAGAGTATTGCAAGATTGGCCCTGTGCAACAACAAACGCCCGATGAGAGCGGCCGCAGTACGTGCCCCGTTTATGGAGTGGGCGTAACAAGATGGTCGGCGTCAAAGTAGTTTTCTTCAAGCCCGAATAGTTCAAGGAATCCATCGATTCGAACAACTTTGATACCCAGTTTATTGGCCTGTTGGAGGT
>JADHSL010000041.1 GCA_016776925.1 Pirellulales bacterium
CTGCAATACGTCCACGTTGGAAAATCCTGAAGTCCTATATCACATAGTCGCATCTCTGCTTCTGGTGTATCTGTTTCAACATCGATCACATGCTGACGAGTTCCAACCTCGCCTAGCATCACGCCAATGTGAGAACCACCGTTCAGCCAATTCGTCACCGTATGAATGGAGTGTGTGAATGAGTTTTGCCATCCTTTGCCAACCGGATGCTTCCCGGGAAACGGGCATCGGCTTCCCTTGTAGCATGTGCATTTCCCATCAACCACTCCAAAGACTTGTATGATCGGCAGTTCACAAAGAGTTGTTAGTAACTTATCCTTAGTTGTTTTCATAGCTGTCCTTCCATGTGTTGATTGATTTGTGCTAGGGAGCCTCGCGGCAGGGAGACCAGCAAGGGAGAGATTGAGAGAAACCCCCGCTGATCGCGTGACCCTGCCGCGAGTCTTCAACCATCCCTAGAATGGTGCCTCTTCAGACACTTCCTTGACTTCCAAGTTAGCGACTGCCGGTGTCGGCAATGCTGCGTTAGAGCCAAAGAGTTTTTTGCACTGCTCGTGAATCGCATCAGTCAGTTTTTCAACGAACACGCCACGAGCGATAGTGTGACTATATCCACCGGAAGCCTGTGCCGATTCAAATCGAACCAGTGCCTTCGACGGCAAGCCAACCTTGCGGAACAAATCTGCAAGGAACTTTTTCACGTACTTGATAGAACCGGCAGAAGTCTTCAGGCGAACTGGAAGTTCTTGGTCCTTCAGCAGAACTGTCAAGATATAACCTTCCTTCGCGTATTTTCCTCCGCCATTCTCGGCAGTGCCAAACTGAGTGCCCGGGAGTTTCTCGTAGTGATACGTCCCCGGTTGACCTTCAACTTCTGCTGCTTCGATCGCAGCAACATCAAGAGTTCCAACATCTTCCCCAACTCTGTACGCAAGACCTGTCACCGTACCGTTTGGTCCCTGCTTCAAGTCATGGGCAACGATGTAGGGTCGATGCTTCGGCCCATTGTTAGACCAACTTGCAGGCCATAACTCACCGTAGTAATTGACATGGAGAATGATACCCTCTGGATTTTCCAGAGACACTTCATCACCAAGGTCATCTTTGCCGACATACTTTCCGGTCTTATCAAAAGTGTAAGTCTTGATATCGGACTGCTCTATGCCAGCATCGAAACCTGCTTCTCTCGCTTCCGCGATATTCTTTGCAAGGTCTGAGTTTGGATCGAGCAATGCGAAGCCTTCCAAGACTTCCGAGTTTTCCGAGTTTTCTTTGAGTTCCTTTGATTTAGCCATATTTGGCTCCTTGTAAGTTTTGAAATAAGTGTTAGAGTACCCGAACAAATGGGTACAACATTCGATTTTAGCAGGTACCTCCTTCCTAGTCAAGTAGATGGTAAGTTAGCTATGCAGTTGCTTTAAGGTTTCTGCGTAATCCATCGACAACGCGATCCACTACCTTTTGTTTCGACTCAAGAGATCGTCGAACAATTTGATCAACTGAGTCAGTAGCTACCAAGTGAGCATAGAAACACTTGTTAGATTTCTGAGTAGTCCTTCTGATCCTAGCTACTGCCTGCTTGTAATCAGCGAGTGACCACGAGTTGCTGTAGAAGATACAGATTCTTGCAGCACTCAGATTCACACCTGTACCACCAGCACGGATTTGAACTCCCAGCACACCACAATCCCACTCACCGTGTTGCTTGTGCTGACCAGAGAGTTCTAGGTACTCTCGACCAGTGGCTTCCGCCGCTGCTCGGATTTCTTGGAGATCACTGGTGAACTCAGCAAACACAACCACCGGTTCATCAGGAGCAATTCCATCAAAGAGTTCTTCGAGTGCCTTACGCTTCTCGGGAATCCCATTGATATCGGTAATGGTAGTTGAACCGTCTTCATGCTCAATCGTCATCTTCCCATTGACTGCCTGCCGGAGTCGCAAGGTTTTTGACAAAGCATTCTCTGCTCGAACTTCACCAGTACCAATCTTCACGATCATCTCATCCTCAAGTTCTTTATAGAATGCCCGAGTCTCTTTCGATAACGAGACCGGCACCACTCTATGAATTTCTTCAGGAAGTGAAACGCAATCATCAGCCCGAAGTTGAACAGAGTTCCTTGAAACGATCTGAGTCAGAATCTTCATGCCGTCATCTTTCCAGCGTTCCACCTTGCTGTGGAATTTAGGGTGCATGACTGCAATGCTATCAACGAATCTTCTGAAGTTTGTGCCCAATAGGGTAGGGTCCACGAAACGAAACTGAGCATAAATATCCCTTGGGTCTTTTGGGCATGGTGTCCCGGTGAGACCAATTCGTTTTGCTCGGGGCCACCAATCAATTACTTTCTTGCATAGATTGCTAATCTTGCTCGAAGGGGTCTTGATCCTATGGCACTCATCAACGACGAACGCATACAGGTTTATCTCCCTTAATGCCTTCAGCATGTCGGGTCGCCATACTGACTCGTGGTTAATGTAGAACACTTTGTCACTAGTTGTTTTTGACGCTACTACTTCGCGGAGTCGCTCGGCACGTTGCTTCACCGTTCCGGTAGTGAGATCAATCAACTCAATGTCTCGATTTCCTAGCTTCAATCCAAGCAGAGTCGCCACTGTTTTACCAGTAGCCATCTCTGCAAGAATCAAAGCACCCTGCCTGTTGTGAATGAAAGAAGCGATGTGGTCCTGATGCTGCCAAGGTTTGAACCCGTCAGTTTGCAGGAGCCTGATTGCCTCAAGCCAAGCGACGACAACTGCAAGAGGACCGGTAACAACTATGTTCCGGCCTTCCCGCAGTTGGTGAAAACTATTTCCCCAGTTGGTCATGGGCACTCATCCTTTCTCTTACTTCACCCTGTTCAATACGTTCCTTCACTTCTTTCCTATGAACCGGAACCGAAGTGTCAGCCTTGATTCCGAGTCGTACTTTGTCTCCCCGGATTTCCACGACCATCACCTCGACACCATTTCCAATACAAATGGTTTCATCCTTTTTCCTACTAAGCACTAGCATCCTTTGCCTCCTTTGCTTTCTTGTAAAGTTTCCAAACCCTCGACAACTGCCTGTTGATCTGGTCGTCGATTTGCACCAACCTGTTTTCCAAGAGATCAACTGCTGCCGCTTCTGCCATCCACTCTTCCGGGTACCATTGACCGTCATCGATGGTCATGTTCCCTCTCGACTCGTCGCCCACAATCAAAACTTGCCGACCGTCAACTTCGTGATCTTGGATCACTCCGGTTCCGATTGAGATTGCAAGTTCCTTCCGGTCCATAAAACTATCCAGAAGATGTGGTCTCCACATTCGGGTACCCGAAGAAATCTTTTCAGAAACAAGCTTTGCTCTGTATCTCCAAGGGGCTGACCCATGCTTCCTGATGTTACGATCTAACTCTTCCATTGTTATTGACATTTCGTTCCTTCCTTAAAACATTTCGACTTCGTGAATCTCACCGGTCCCTCGTGGTAACAACAAGTCGCCCCGAGTTATTCTTTCCCAGTTCTGGTTGATCTCATACGTCAGCGTTTCGTATTCGGCCTGCCATCTTTCGAGCGATCCCTTGTCGCACTTGATGACCTGACATTCATAAGGCTGAACAGTGCTGCTCACTATGAAGTGCATCTCTGAAACATCTATTCCGCATCGGGACACAATGTCCTGATACATCACCGCAGACAAACCATACTTGTATCGCCTCGCCACTCGACCAAAACTTGCAAGCACGTTTTGCTCTGTTGTGGTCTTGTAATCCAAAAGTATTCCATCAGATGTGAGGGCATCGATCCGGGCCTTCTGACCGTATAGCATCCCTGAGTTCATTACCCTGTAGCTGTTCTCCCTGTGAGCCACTCGTTCCTCCAACCGTGCAGCAGCAGGGTTATTCCAGAAAGCTTTCTCCATATTGGATAGAACTTCGAGTTCCTTGTGGCTCGTGATCTGCTTGTCGTGGTGGGTCTCCATGAACTCCCGAGCATTGGCGTTTGTTCGTGGTGATCCATCTGCCCTGCATAACTCGTCGGGCATTACTGCTGTGGTATTGAGGAACGACTGATACGAGAACTCTCTGATTTCATGCCAGTTTGTACCACGCCGCATCCCGCTTGTTTCCACTCGTGGCAGCAAACCGAAAAGATGAAGTTGCAGCATCATCATCGAATCGATTGCCAGCTTCATGACTGAACTGCTTAGGTACGGCACTGGCTTTTCGATTGTGTGGTACTGCTCGTTCGTCTCGTCCATCGTGACTCGTGTTTGATCGCCCATTCTATTTCCCTTTTCTATGGAGTTCTTTGTGTTCGGGAACGCTAACAAATAAAAGTCGAGAGTGCATCTCGTGGTAGACCTTCCACTGACCAGAAATGTTTGTAGGCAGAACCTCATCCTTCGGGTCGAATCTCTTCCAAGAATATTCATTCGATACCAAGAACGATTCCACTAACGCTTGGAAAGTAATCTGGTCATGGTGAACTGCCCCGGGTCCAATCACAGCCTTGCCGGATAACTCACTGACACCACCAGCTTTGGCTCGATGTTCTTTGATCTGGTAATCAATGGATTCTCTGAATGCGTTCCATGTTCTGTAGTATTCCCGAAACCCATCCACGCACCCACACCACGAGAAGTCCATCAGGCTCCCGTCACCGTAAACAATGACAAGGTTGTTCGGAGACCGATGATACTGCTGCGGGTGGTTAGGTCTCGGAGTTCCTTTGTAGTATGCACGGAAGCCAGCGAAGGTTTTTTCTTCAGGGAGTTTTTCCCTGTAGTGCGGGTGATGCTTCAGGAGGTCGAGCAAGAAAGCATCGTGACGCTTTGGAATTTCCTTGAAGTCCCCTGTTCGCTTGCCAACTGTAGAGTTCGTGGCGATTATGTCTCGCCTGATGTGATCCTTTGCGGCACTCTTGCTGCTGAAATGTCTTCCGCCAATATAAATTTCCATACCTGCTTCCTCCGTGATTCGGGTTTCCAAACAATTTATCAAACTATGAAGCTTTTCGTCAAGTAGAAAAAGCCCACCCATCCGGCCTTCCTGAGTGCAATACCTTCCGGCACCGGATGGATGGGCAGCAGTTTAATCATCAACATCATCTGAAATAACTTCTTCCTCGTCGTCGTAGAGTTGGCAGATTAAATCTGTCCGCATGTTCACGATACTTTTGAACAACATATCGCCAACTCTTGATTGCAGCATGGATAGCAACTCCATGATCTCATCAGTATGGGCAGCAACCGCTGCCATCTGAGTATCACAGTCCGCCCACGAAGCGATATCAATTCCAAGGCTGTCCTCCTGTGACCGTGCAATATGACCACGGGAAACATGCCCCTTCTCGTTCAGGTCTCTTGGTTCCAATTTAGCTTTCATCGTTGTCCTCCCCTTTCAATAAGCAGATTCAATTTTTTCACTGCACTCGTCGCAGTACAATTCACTTTCGTAGTTGACACATTCGATTAGCCACACTGGCTCCTCTTGGCATAAGTTGTTTGCACAAGTCAGGCACAGCGTCTTGCACGACCACCCCTTCTTGTCGATCTCTTGTAAATACCAAAGTGGATAACCACCAACCGTCGAATGGCTTCTGAGTTCTTCTTTGTGTCGAAGTTTTGATGTGTTTGTTATCATCCTAAATACTTCCTATCTATTGTGTAGGGTTTGTTGTAGTTCTTGGCTTTCTCTTGAACGATCCCGTCAAGAGACGTTGCATACACGGTTTGACACATTGAGTAGGAACCATGCGGTTTGAATTGTTCGCACCCATTCCGGATTGTTATTGACCGGCGACAAACTTTTCTCTCGTCGTTGTGGTCACAGTTTGTAACCCATACGCTTTTGGCTGTTCGTCGGATCACCGTGTAGCTTGTGAACAGGCACGAGTCGACAATGTGGTTTATCGTGTATGTCTTACCAACCTCAAAAGTAATCAAGCCTTCTCTAGTTGTTCCCATCTCAATTTCCTTCCGTTTATGAAATCCCTGCCCGCCCCGAAGGGCAGGCAGGGGTTAGGGTATCCGAACAATTAGACCCCAAGAGAAAGTATTAGTTTCTCAGCCTTGACAACATCGGCATCTCCGAATGCTGCAACTGCTCGGTCGAAGTGCCCCATGTCCTCGCCACCTCGACGACTCTTATCATGCTGGCAATAACCTTGAACACCATTCAGTAGAAGCCAACCATCAACCTCAGTGAGAATGTCAGTCGGTTCACCCAGTTGGTGAGCCTCTCGCTGGATACGCTCGATGATATCTCTAGTTCTTGCTTCGTGCCGAGTCTTGGCAGCAAGGCTGTTGATACTATCTTCCGGATACAACTTCCTGAGAAACTCTTCAGTGTTCACTTTGATTGCCTTGAGTTTCTTACAGTAGTCGATCATCGCATCCCAACCATTAACAGCTTCCTTCATGGTCGCAATCGTCTCTTGAATGTGATGCTTGATTCCGCTGGTATGTCGCAATCGAAGATCAATGTTTCCGGAGACTCCGCGAAGTTCTGCCATGTTCGTACACTGCTGGCGGTATATTCCGAAGTTCACTCGGAAGGTCTGACCGTAAACAGCATGAATGTTTAGCAGCGGGAAGACAGTATCGGAACCAGCTATCGACCGTTCCCAACTTTTCCCGGGTCGGATACTGATAATGTGACCCTGCTTGAACTTTACGTTTACTCGGCATTGGTCAGAATTATCAATATCGTTTTCGTCGAATGCCTTCACACCGGCAATCGCCATCGGCACAACATCGTTTTCTGTAGTGTGGGGAATGTATCCCCTCCTTACAGCAGGGCCAATGTTTTCGCCCTTGTCTGTGAACAAGCCAAAGTAATCTGTTCGCAGACCATCAGGACCGGAAAGCCTGAACTTATTTACTTCCGGTAGGTTCTGAACTTTTGCTAAAAGCTTCTGAGTTAAAGTATCCATTTTTAATTTCTCTCTAGTTAGGGTTTCCAAACAAATCGTCATAAGTACATCTTACCAACTATGCCGCATCGCGTCAAGTATGTGGTAAGTAATTAAAAAACATTTATCTTCACAAGTTTGATCGGGGTCCATTCAACTAATCCTCCATAGTAGTTCTTGAACATCGTCCCGATTTGGAATGCTGAACTCCAGCAGCTCCACAATCTCATCATGCTTCCAACCAGCACCGTGAGCCAGAAATTCTACGATCCCTCGCAGAGCATCAAGATTGTCATCCCGATGTGCTATTCTGATCCGGACTCCATACTGCTGATGTGCATCGAACAGTTTTAGTTTGCTCATAACTCCCCCTTCCAGAATCGATCCTGATTCCTTTTGATTTTGCAGATGTATTCCGCTGCCGACTTTCTTGCTTTGAACCCGTGGTACTCTGTTCCTGAATGCCAAGCAGTCCAGTTGCCTGCCGACCCAATGACCTCGCCAACGCGATAACCATCTTCGCCGCGAACACAATACCTTCCGGGTCCAATGTATTCCAATTTCATATCAAACCTTGTTCTTTCTACATCCCTTTAGAGGAGACCGGCGGGATGAGACCGGCATTATGATATTTCCTTATGGTCCTGCTGGACCTGCTCGATAACCATCTGCCCTAACCAAGATTCGATCATCGTAAATCGTTGTGGTAGTTGGCACATCATTCTCTCGCTCGTAATCTCTGACCAGTTCCGAAATGCTAACTTCAACTTGAAGTGGAGTCGCTGTGAAGAACTCGCAAGCTTTGGAGCAAGCATCGAAATCTCCTTTCTTGATCCATGCCACAACAGGCTCCCGCCAATCTTCTTGTGGCTCAATCAGGCTCCAAGCTTTCTCAAGGTATTCAAAACTAAAGCCTCTAAATTTGTCATGTCCTAAATCGTTGTAACCAATTTGTGCTGTACTCATGCTGTTTCTCCTTAGTTAAAAATTCCAATCTCACTACCGTTATCTTACAAGCTACTAACCGTCTAGTCAAGTAGTCGGCAAGTGGTTAAAATTACTCATCCCCATCAAATCGTGGTGAAAGTTCATTCGCATCTAGTGCCCCACGCACATCGTCGTGGCTCATGTACTTGAGAAGGGCAGTGATCAAATATTCCTCAGAGACCAAACCCTGCTCAAGTATTTCGAGGGCATACCCTCGCGGGTCACTTTCAAATAATTCTTTGTCAAACATAGTTTTCTTTTCCCTTCCCGTTCATAACGTCGATATAAAAAAGTAGTGCTAGTGGTTTATGTATCCGGTTGGCACCCTTGTACGCATCTTTGATTTCCTGCATCTTCTCTTTTGAGAAAAGTTTTCCGTTGGTGGAAAGCAGCATGGAACCATCTGCATAAACTGTTCCGTAATTCGGATTCGATAGTTTGATTTTCTTATCCATTCTGAACCTCCAGTTCTCTGTTGTTCTTCTCAGCGTCAATGTAAAACTCTGCAATCTCTCTCCAGTTGACGGCACCAAGGGCACCGTTAAGCAGTTGCAGAAGCAGGGCATCTTGGAAGTCGTCGGAAGACCTGTCCTCTATTTTCAACGCACTCTCAATTAAGAGTTGATAAGAGTCTCCGAGTTCCCAAGCTTTCTTGTCTTGGTCCACGCAAGTCTTTGCAACCAGACTGAAAAGCTTGTGCGTGTTGCGATCATTGCTGACATGCAGATTCACTGCCCACGTTTCGTAATTCGTCCAACCTTGATAATCTGTGCTACTCATAGCTTTCTCCAATCAGTTAGCGTACCCGAACAATTAAAGGTCAGTCATAATGCTCTGAACACTTCGAGCAAAAACAACTGCAACGATACCAACCATTACAACTGAACTCATCATTTTGAATCCATTCCAAAAAGAGTTGTGGTGGTTTGTTTCGGTGTACCAAGCCGAAACGCCCCACCGGGGGAGTTGATCGCAGACTTAATAAGCAGAGGGTTCTGTCGTCAGAACCAGTGGAACTCTTGGAGGTGGTAACGATACCTACTTCTTTAATACCCACGAGACCTGTAATCAGTTTGTGCTTATCAGCGGTCATTACTAAGGCTTGGTTTCCCTCGCCTTGTACTACTATTATACAGGCTATTCACCGGAAAGCAAGGTAGGCGGAAAGAATGTCATAAAACCCTATAAATATAGGGGTTTCCGCACTTGCTTTTTTTGGACACTTCCCGGCATGGACAAAAAAGCAGGGTTTTCAGCCTCTTTCTCTACAGGCATGGTTTTCCCGAGTTTGTGCCTCATAGGGTAGGTGCCGAGAGAATAAGAATCACTCCTTTAGCTTTGCCTCGCTTTCTTCTCGCATCTTGTCCAGATAATCTTTTTGCAAATCGATCCATGTCTGCTCAAGCATTGATATCGTTTGCGAAACACTTTTCATCTCTTCAAATATTTCTTCCGATGTTCTTTCCATGATTGCCCATGCCTCACTTTCTAATCCAGTAACCGTAAACACATCGCAGCCCGCCCCGGCAGGGATCGTAGGTATCGTGTACCACTCCATCGACAACCGCGACTGCATGTCTGCTGACATTTACAACCATCCTTCCTTTAGTTGGAAGTTCACCCTTGCGAAGATGCACCGTGCATCCTGACCCGATCTTCATTGTCGGCACCCACTCAAAGCCAAGTTCTTTCATGTAATCCTTGAATGCCTTCCTCTTCATGTAAACACCAGTATCAGAATTTTCTTTTGCCGTCTTGCAAGTCCTCTTCGTCTGTCTGGTCTTGGCATTCATTGCTGTGAAGTCCTCCCAAACTTTTCTGTAATCCAACTCGGCAGCAATCGCTACTGCACGAGTAACGCAATCTCTTCTCTTAGCTTTTGCGAACCCTGCTGCCTTTCGCCCACCGTCTGTGATTACAACCGGTAGTGGCATGATTACAGCCTGCTCTAATATTTTTTCAAATGTGATATCCATATCTTCTCTCCTTATTAGGGTACCCGAACAAATACTTACTTTGATTTCTTCTTACTCTTCGCTCGTCGCCTTGATGAAAGCGATCCAAGAACTCGACCTGTCACCTTGTAAGGTTGGCTGACATAGTTGCTGCCCATTAGCTTGTGAGCATTGTTCTTGAACCTGTTCAAAGGCAACACAGCAAAACCGTTGTCGCCATCAAAGCAGATGATCTGCTGCTTTCGTCCCTTCTGCTCGTGCCGGATAAACCGATACGGACCTCTGGACTTCATACTGATCTTTGTGCCAGCCTTCGATTTGAAGAATGGGCCACCTGTTGCCCGGAACAAAACTCCGGGGGTAAGAGTAACTCGATCACTCACTTTATATTCATCATTGTGTTTCCACATGTATCAATCTCCAAATTGTAAAAGAACTTGACAAAAAGTTTTCTTGCCAAACACATCTTACCATATATCTAACTTAAGGTCAAGTAGCATGAAAAAGAGAAGGGCGATCAAACCTAAGTCTGATCGCCCTTCAAGCCTACTTCCCAAGTAGAGAGTTCGTTTTAGTTTTCCGAGTGTTCTCTGGCTCCATGCAATGCTTCGCCCACCGTACCGTAGTGCCCAAGTGATGAACCGTCTTGATCGACAAGAACAACTGCATATCCACCGTCAACTTTTTGAATTGTCACGAGATCACCAAGAGCATTGTAGAAATACCAAGCTTTCATTTTCATTCCTTTTGTTCGAGTACCCAAACTTTAATTGTAAAAAAAATCATTCTTTAACTGTAGAGAAATCGCCAGAAAGAGCATGTTTGCTTTTACCTGCTGCAATAAAGTTTGGATTTCCCGGTGTTCCTCGAATAGCTTTTTTCACTCGTTCAATGTCCTTTGTATGGATGGCGACCAATCGATCCACATCCATAACCTTACCTTTTCGCGTGTATTCACCAGAGACATAAATACCAACATCTGCCCTTTTCGCTGCATTAACCACCGTGCCTCTGCTGCATCCGAGTTCATCTGCCAACGCCTTTGGTGAAACCGTATCAGTCAGTTTCATCTATATTCCTTACCCTTCCAAATCCTTTCGAGCCTTTCTTAATATAAGACTCCAAAGATTTCTTTTTGATTTCAATAACAAACGATGAGGGGTTATGTCTTGCTGATATTCGCCCCTCTTTGCACAAGTAACGAACCCGTGCAGGCTTTACGCCAAGAATTTCACTTGCTTCTTTAACTGAAACTGTCATGGCATCGTCCTTTCTTTTGGTTCGAGTCTTCTTCTTTTTGTCTTTACGAATCATAGTCGATATGTCCCCTGCATTCAAGAAAAAACTAAGCCTGCCGTGGTCTTCCTTTACCCTTAGTAGTTTGTCCTAAGTAGTTCTTTAGGTTCTTCTCAACTGACGACCGTTCAATAGCCCATGCCCTGCCAGAGAGTCGAAATGCCTTCAGTTCATTTCCTTTGATCAATTTGAGTACCCAAACATCAGAGACACCAAGAATTTCTGCTGCCTCTGTTGTACTAATCCATTCAGGTTTGTTGGATTTAGTCGAATGGTGGACGGTTTTCCTTCTAGTCATCTTATTTTCTCCGAGTAAAATAAATAAAGTTCCCCGCGACCCCCCGAAGAGGGTCACGAGAAAACTCGAATAGCGGGGACAAGACTCGGAAAGAGTCACCCAACCGATTCGCCCGTTCGTAGAGGAACATTCGGCACAAGCAACAGAACAGGGACGACCAAAGCAAGGAGAGCAACCAGTTCTCGTGCAAGTTTTTTGGTGTACGGTTAAGTATCAACTTGATTTACATTACTACTTACGCGAATAGCCAGTGCCTTAGGGGGCAGTCAGCTAAACTGATAAGGAAGCTAGAACTAATGGTTTGTTACTTAAACAATTTTTTGATAACTACTATCAACCACTTCGACTTCAAAACGTAAGGTCGAAGGAAACAATAAGACTCTATGGCCTTTTGATACAAAGGTTCTCAGAGTTCTTAGAAAGACCAGCTACAACTAAAGACCTGACCAACTTAACGGTTGCAAGGTTTGTAGCATCAAGGCTTCAGGTTCGTTCCCCTCATACTGCTGAACGGGAACGGAATCAACTGATTGCAATGTGGCGACTTGCTAACACTCATAGGATTGTTGACGAGTTGCCGGATATAAAACCTCTGTCACTTCCAAGAAGAACTCCGAAAGCTTGGACCGTTGAGCAGCTTCACCAACTGGTAGCTGTTGCTTCGCGTCAACCCGGAATGATTGGGAAGGTTCGTGCTGGCTACTTCTGGAGAGGTCTGATTCTCTGCCTGTTTGAAACAGCGGAGAGAATTGGAGCGATTATGGAATGTGAGCCTGAAGACCTTCAAAGACTCGGAAGAACTCTCACCGTAAAGGCAGAGTACCGGAAGGGAGGCAAGGTAAGTCGGACTTATCACTTGTCGGAAGAAACTACAGATTTAATTTCTGCGATTTCTGGTAAGAAACGCATTTTCGTTTGGCCTAAATACCGAACGTACTTGTGGGATAGGTTTAGGAAGATTTCAGAGGAAGCAGGATTGTATGAACCAAGACTTGGTTTCCATACATTACGGAGAAGTGCTGCTTCTCACTATGCTGCTTGTGGTATGAATCCAAGTATATTGCTTGGTCATAGTGATCCAAGAGTTACCGAAAGGTACCTTGATCCTCGGATAACCGAGAAGGATCAACCTAAGCCACATGAAGTTCTGCCTAAGATCGGCTGACCGCGAAACCCGGGAGAGAGGAGGCTGGAAGGCTTTGCCTCACTCTCTCCCGGTGCCGCGACATGATCACTTTGTAACCTTCCAAATTCCATAAGTGCCATCACTTATTTCATCAGGTTTTCCAAATCTTTCATTTACTGCTCTCGTCACTCCCTCAAACTTTTCTGAGTAATCGTGACCAAGCATGATCCCGCCCTTTTTAAGTTTCGGCAACCAAGAGTCAATATCTTGCTTGCAGCTTTCGTAAGCATGATCACCATCAATAAAAACAAGATCAATGCTCTCATCTTCTTCCTGTGCCGCCGCTTCAACACTCTTCATTCTTTTTGTTTCTACAAAGTCATCGATTCCAGCATCCTTGAGGTTCATCAAGTATCCTTGGTATATGTCTTCCCAATCCCAACCATCAGGCAGGTCTGAAGACCCAATGTTCCAAGGATCAACACTGACCCAAGAGGAGAAATTATCTCTTGCTATCTGGGCACCGTACCAAGTAAGCCCACCCCAACAAACGCCAACCTCGACTGCCCTACCGTTCCAGAGACCGTTGCATATCTCTCTGAGGTAAAACGGCAATTCGGGACCACCTATGAAAGCAACTGGCTTCGATGCCTCCCACCTTCTCGTGCCGTTTGGGCTTAATCTCTCTGGACCGAGTTCATCCCATACAGTTCTTGATCCTGCAATTTGCTTGTTCACAGGACCACAAAAATGATAGCCAAGCTTATTCATGCAAGGGGACCACCCGTACCACAAATCAACACCGTGGTGCTGCATCATCACAGGAATCCAGCAAGGAGTTACTTCAAGACGCTTGTACGATGCGAACAAATGACCCTGATCTGCAATCCACCAGTTTTCATCCCAGTGCTTAGAAGATATCCTTCGTGCTTCCTCGAAAATATATCGATGAGTTGGCAAGTCGAAAACAACTAGCCCAGTGTTTGGGTACTCTTTCTTGATATCGTAATTGTTTACACCAACTTTCTTTAACCATCTTGGAAGATTTGACTCAACTTGAAGAGTTGACCCTGCATGACTTGGGTGATGCCCGCGAACTAGACCAAATTCACCTTCAGGAACAACGTCAAACGGAGAAGGGCAATCAGAGCGAATAATTACATCACCGTCTAAGTAGCAAAACCGTCCGTCTGGAAGTCTTTTGTCATAGTTGATCTTTGATCTGTACGGCGTGGACGATGGGGGACTCTTTATCTCTATGAAATCTGCACCCCATCTATCCGCTGCTGCAATCATCGAGTGTCTTCCGTTCTCGGTCATTCCTTCATTTGGTCTTAGACCCATTGTCACAACATATTCATTCATCCTACGATCTCCTCGATTTGAGAAATCGCTTCTTCTGGTGACATTGTGTCCACAACCACAACATCTCTTCCCGTTGTCTTGCACATCTCAACCGTTGCCTTCGGATGCCACACGCCAACAGGGATATTGTTTTCCCTTGCTTCTGAATCAAGTGCAGCAAACCATCCCAATAAGTTCGATCCCTGATATACATCAAAGAAATGAACCAGACCTTTATCGATCCCGGTCTTCCTGTCTAACCAGTTTCCAAAGTGAACAAGACCCTTTGCCCTCAAAGCAGAAACAACATTAGCTGGAGACTGACAAAGAATTACAGGCATCAGCTTTTGATCTTCGCGTATCCGAACTAATTTTTCACCAAATTTCTTAGATAGCAGTTCAAGGCCCTCCTCTTTAGTTTTGAACTCTGCTATGAAAGTTCTTTCCGGCAAGTCGCCTTTAAGTGCATCGCTGCATTCAGCAGTAGCGTTCGTGTCCCACAATGTCACTATTCCTACATCGTCCAAGAATGACGCTGCTTCCCAAGACACATGACTTAGAAACTTCTGTATTCCTCCTTTGTATTGCCCAGAAGAAGGAAAGCAGTTTATGAGTCCACGATCTCTTCCTGAAACCTCTCTGTCAAAGCCTCGATGAAATCCATATTCAGATAAGCTATCGACAACTTCCATCGAGCATCGCAACCAGCAAACTGGATAACCCGTTTGAGGTGCAGTCCAAAACCTGCTGTGGTCGGCCCTTCCTGAGATATCAGACTTGCAAGCATCTTGACCAATCAGGAATGGTTCCGGCTGATACGCTCTTTTCCATTTACCCGTTGCAGGTCCAAGCATGTGATCGATGTGTCTCTGAGACTCCTTTATGCAGGAGTATGCTTTGTGTATACCTTCTCTCTGAAGACCTATTGCATGTGTCCTCTGAGTGTTAGTAGATCGTGAAACTCCATCAGTGATTTTCTTAGGAGTCTTCATGTTTTGACCACCAAGAAACATTGCCTCCCAATCAGCGGGAATCTTCCGTAGGAAATCGTCTATTTGATCTACAAAATCATTCCTCCAGATGCAATCGTCTTCAAGAACGAGTATGGAATTAAGGTCATCGTTCATTGCATCCTCAAGAACGCGACACCAAGAAAGCTTGCAACCAAGGGCACCACCGCCAGAAAAGAAACCGTGAGTCGATGGTATTTTTGATCCTTCGATAGCATCAAACCATTCCGGTTGCTTAAAGGGCCATCTACAGGACTTGATTAGTTTTTCTAATCGTCGCCTCCTGTCTTGCCTTCTTTTCAAACTGATTATCACAACACGATCAAAATAGTCTTTGTAATTCATTTCGCCTTCCTCGCGTTTCTTATTGCCCGCTTCACGATTACACGAGCAGCCCACTCGACAAACGGCACCTTCTGCTTTGTCGCTTCCTCTTTTAGCCATCCTATTATCTCCGTTAGCCTTTCTGGTTCTGAGCATTTATCTGGACCCCAAGAATCCATAGTTTTTGCTCGTTTGTTGCATTTGCAACCGGGACGATCTGGCAAGCCAAAAATCTTCAACAGCTTCTTCAATTCTGTTCCCGGTCCTGCCGGTAATGCTCTTGTTTCCACGTTTGCCTTCTCCTTTTCCTTCAATGCCTTTTCTATTGCTATATCGAACTTTCTATTTTGTTCGTCATCCCACGGACCATCACAGATTTCAGGGGTGTCACAACCTTGAGGTGCATCCTCTTCGGTGTACCAAGCAAGAACTTCTTTGTAGTAATTATTAGGAAAAGTTTCATTGCAGGTTTGCTTGTTTGCTAACTCCTCTGAACCAAACCCCGAACAGAAAACATCGTCTTCCCATCCCGGCTCTCGTTGTGCCTCACCGCCTTGTGGAAAGTCTGGATTGCCTGCACCTGAAAGACAAACAAAGCAAAGGTCTCCAAACCCTGCACAATCGTAGCAGCAGACAATAAACCCACTCCATGAACCCGGAGAGCATTCAATGCCTACTGGCAGATAACCACGGGCAGGCCATGATGCACCGGGATTTGCTGGATCGGTAAACGACACGCAATCGATCGCTTCTTGCTCTGTTGCGAAACCTTCACAATGGGAAATCATTCCTTTGTAGCATGGATATATGCAGGCATAGCCTTTGCTGCAAGCATCAGGGCAGTTGCCTTCTATAGCAGGGTCTTTCCATTCACCGCCAATTTGACTTGCTTGCCACTCATCCATCACTGGTACATCAATGTCTGAAGCCTCAACGCATTGCAATACTGGGCAGGCATCTGGTGAACAATCGGGGACTGCTGTAATTCCCGGCCAATTCGGGTCTTCGTCTGCTTGACCGACTGTTGGACATGATTCACCTTCGCAACTGGGAGGTTTGCCCCATATTTCTACCTTGCAGTTATCTCCATCACTGGTTCTGAATGTTGCGATTGCCAAACCTTGACGATCAAAACCACGAGTTGCCAGATAATCCATGATTTCACCCATCTTGCCATTTGGGCATTCCGGGTCTGTTAAGGCTTCTCCGTAGTGGTGCTCAAGTATTTCATAAGGAACAATTTGCCTCCACTTCGTACAGGCAACACCATCTGGTCCTGCTGGTGGTGCTTCTGATGCACAACACCCGCAACCTTCACACCCCACTTGGCAGTCAAGCAATGGATTCTCGCAAGGCTCATCGCAGTTTCCACCTTCGGTGAATACACCTGTACCGGGAACACCACCATCTAGGTAACAAGAAAGAGCATCAACACCTTCAGTGCATACCCACCCATCTTCAATGTTTGCACAATCGCAACCACCACCCTCTTCATTCCCCATACAAACAACAGCACCGTACCATTCCTTAGTACGCAACTGCACCGGACCAACGAAGATAAGACCGACACCCTCTCGGCCTTGACGCTGGGAACGTACCCAATCTTTCATTTCATCGTATTCGTTTTCTGGGTACGTCTCTTCTGCAATCACGTATTTTCGATCAATAGCACAACAGCTACCAAGAGGACCAACGCTCTCAGATGAACTTGCACTTACAGAAGACAAAGAAGAAGATTCCGAAAACGAAACGCTTTCGGAACGTGAAGAACTATCACCCCCAGAGCCACTTAATGAACTGCTGCTGCTGCTCGATGAACTCGAACAGCAGCTACACTTGTTTCCGTTCTTTGCCTTCCTCCAAGCCATTGTCAATCACCCCCCGAATCATGTTTGGGGCAGGGGTTTTCCGGATTGATTTGAGATTCCAGAATTTGTATGTCTACAGTTTCTATTTCAAGCCCACCATCCTCTGAGCAAGAAACATCTGTGACCACTGTGAGCGTCCTGCATCCGTCAGGGTCGCTTGATGGATCGCTTGATGTACCACTTGATGGATCACTTGATGGATCGCTTGATGGATCGCTTGATGGATCGCTTGATGGATCACCACCGGATGAACCACCGGATGAACCACCGCCATCACCACCGCCATCACCACCGGATGAACCACCGCCACCACCGCCACCACCGCCAGATGAAGTTGAAGGATCATCAACAAGTTCAGAGCAATCGTCTACCTCGTCAAACTCATCTGTATCACACTGGTAATTAAAATGCCCTCCCGGCAAACCTGATGTCGGATCGTTTTTATAGTTTTCGCATTCACATTCGCATTGATCGCTGTATGCCGATGTGATTGCACCCGGGGGAGGGTTTGATATGTCGAATTGATTTGATGGGAAGAACTGGCATCGATCCCCCATGTTCCAAACGTAACCAAGTTGATCATCGTGGCTGCCTGAACCTAAGCCAGAGCCAGAGCCAGAGCCACTTCCTGAACCAGTTCCATCACCTGAACCAGTTCCATCACCTGATCCAGTTCCATCACCTGATCCAGTGCCATCACCTGATCCAGTGCCATCACCTGATCCAGTGCCATCACCTGATCCAGTGCCATCACCTGATCCAGTGCCATCACCTGATCCAGTGCCATCACCTGATCCAGTGCCGTCACCTGATCCAGTGCCATCACCTGATCCAGTGCCACTTCCTGATCCAGTGCCACTTCCTGAACCTGATCCACTCCCTGAACCTGAACCGCTTCCTGAACCTGAATCGCTGCTACATGGGCACTCTCCCTCTTCCTTGCCTTCGATGCACATACAAACGCACTGACCATCGCAATCGTAAGGACCACCTTGAGGCCCGATCTCTTCCCACGGGTTCGGAAGAACAGGTGCATCTGGATCATCTGGTTCTGGAACCAGACCAATATCCATACGAATCCAAATGCTATTATTTGGATTCTGTTTATCTGGCTGATAGCAAAACCTAGAGTCCTCCATATCGTCTTCATAAGAAACGACAGAAGTTCCAGAAGAACCATCAGGCGTAGTCGAAACTTCCAAGTCGTACCCCGGCATTGTTGTTTGATAGCAATACCAAGGGTCTTCAGAAGGTGTTCCTGTGCCACTTCCCGAACCTGAACCCGAACCTGAACCGGAACCTGAACCGGAACCTGAACCGGAACCTGAACCTGAACCCGAACCTGAACCGGAACCTGAACCTGAACCGGAACCTGAACCTGAACCTGAACCATCACCTGAACCCGAACCTGAACCCGAACCTGAACCCGAACCTGAACCGGAACCTGAACCCGAATCTGAATCTGAAGAATCGGTATCAGGCTTCATGCAATCCTCGGTGGGACAACCAGCACACCAGATTACGTCAACCATTCTCCAGAAACCACTCAGTTCCGCATCACCAGCTTCAGACGATTTCATCGTTGTCCAAACGGCTTCAACGTACTCGATATCAAGTTCGTCTTCTTTGTCTGTCTGCTCCCATGCCGCCATAGTTCTTGGGATGATTTGGGAGATATCCCAAACTTCTTGTGGCACCGCACCCGATATGGGTACAAAGAAAAAGGGGCAGTCGGTCCCTTCTGTACATGCCACCATCTC
This sequence comes from Pirellulales bacterium, assembly GCA_016776925.1. Taxonomy (GTDB): domain Bacteria; phylum Planctomycetota; class Planctomycetia; order Pirellulales; family UBA1268; genus UBA1268. The sequence goes on from JADHSL010000041.1 coordinate 18,867, forward strand.
TACCATTGTGCCGCTTACTTTTGCACAATTACCGGACCCACTTATTTGGAAGTATCGCCTAGTTGAAGGCGTAGAGGCACCGTACTGATTCAGGCTAAACCTAGAGTTGTTCCCGTTACCTCCCTCAACAATGCGAACAACATTGCCGATTCTTTTTGCTGAGTTTGGCGTGAATGTTACAGGACGAACCATCAAGAGTGCCTTCCGAGTTTGGGTACCCTAACTATACTGCAAATCAGAACCTCGATCTGTTCTGGTGTTAGTTCAATCGGGAGTTGAAACAAAAGAAATATAATAAGCATAAGCAGGTTCTTCTTCGTTGCGGCAATAGATTTCGATTGAGTCGTAGCACTCGGCTATCGACTCATCGTTCATCTCATAACCGCCAAGCCATAAGTAAGGCACAAGGATGATCTTGGCAAGTTGTCCGGTGAACACATTAGACTCCGACTGCTTTTGACACAGAGTTTCTTGCAAGGTGTTCAAGTTCTTCCGGTGTCTTCGCTGCCTCAATACGAGGATCGGAGGGAAGGTCTCTCAAGATTTGCTTGAGTTCTGCGATAGCTTGCATCTCAGCCTCGTCTTTCGCCTCTGATGCTCGCATGTATGCAACGTCTAGTTTCTGGAAAGCAGGCTCTCTTTCGACTCGAATCATCTCTTGAACTTGAAGCCTCGCCTTGTCCATGTCCACGTAGATTGACTCAACCGCATAGTTTTCTTTCTCGAAAGGAAACGCCCAACAATCACGAAAGAATCGAGTTGTTGGTATGTCAGACTTATCAATGAATGAGAACACAGAACCCTCGGGCAACTCTTCTACAATCTGTTCGATGGTTTTCTCGACTGGAATAACTATCGAGACAGTCCTAGAATCTCCCTCTGGCGGCATAACTATAAACTGATTAGGCATCTTTGATCCCTCCCGAGAAAACTTGTACGGAAACTCTTTTAGAATCAGTATATTGCTTGTTGTTGAGTGGTGGCCTGCTTTTAATTGTGTAGTGTGTCGAGAAGCACTCCGACTGATCAACGAATAGCGTGCATCGCCATGCTGCTTCTCCCTGCCCAAGGATTCCGTTCCCTTGACTGATTACAGCGTACCCGTCTTCCTCTGATTCAGAATAAAAGAACACTTTTGTTTTTCCGACTCCTGCATCGTCTATTCTTGACACATTGAAGTATTCAAGAACTGTCTGAGGAGTCCCTTGTTGGTTTATTATGCAAAAGCTAAAAGGTGCATTTTTCGCATACTGGAACTTAGACCCCCCCGCAATAGAGACCCATTGCCCGTCGATTTTCTGCTTCAAGGCTACCATCAGATGAACACCACCAGACTGACTTTTCCCGGGTCTCCTTTGTACGAAGAATTTCCGGGAAAGAAACACTGAACTGATACACTATTATTTGAGACCGTCTCGGCGGGTACGAAAGGTACTGTATTCGCATTTGTGTTGGTTGTCGTAGCTTTTTGGTCGCAACCAGCCATTATTGCCATATTGCTCGACACGACTTCGGGGAATTTCATTGAGTAGTATCCGAGTCCCTCATCTACCAACTGATCAACATTGTACGAATCATGGACAGACATGCTCGCACCGTCCCAACTTGCCCAAGAGTAGGCAGATTCACTAAGCACCGTGGAAGCACTCGGCAAGGGGACCCATTCATTTCCTACCCGAAACTTAGTCAAACTCATGCCAGAGACTCCTCTTGTTCATATATGAGTACAGAAGCCCTTTGTGGGTCTGCCATCGCGTATCTATCTTGAGGAGTGAAAAACCGAACGCCGATACTCGCTTGCTGTGCGTCATTGTCTGCAATCCAACCGACGGCTCGCCTGTCGCTGCCTGTTGATTGTCCGTTGCTCTGAGCGATTGCTGAGTAATAAACAGACGGGGCATTGTTAACGTAAAACATCGTGTAATCCCCTGTTCCGTTGTCTCGTATGCTTTTTATATTGTAAGAACCATAAGCCGAAGGAGTTCCCCGACCGTTGAACGAAATCCACGCAAAACACCTCTGAGCCTGACTTGTGCGGTTTTCTACGAGTCTCTGCCATGTCCCGCCTACCCTTACTTTCATGACTGCCATATCATTCACCCGCTTTCACTTTCATCGACCCAGAAGTCACCATCACAAGCACCAGTAGGCTCGACCCCATTAGAAACCGTAACTACAGGAGGACGAGGAAGATTGAGGTTGAGTTTGTATTGTTTCGTTCCGTCTGCACCATCAACGTCAGCAACAAAAGAACCGCTCGACGATTCTGGTGTAACAGAGCAATCAGCAGTATTTACTGACACCGTAGTAAGGTCAACGCTGGTTCCATTTGTGCCAACGCCGTCAGAACCTCTCAAGTCTCCAGTTGTAAAACCAAGACCATCAGCAGATGTAAAAGTGACGATGCCATTTGAGGAGTCGTAGCTGCCTCCTGTCCATCCGTCACCTTTATCACCCTTGACGCTATCGCCTTTAGCACCTCTCAAG
>JADHSL010000042.1 GCA_016776925.1 Pirellulales bacterium
CAAAGATTGTTCTCCACTTTACTGGAGCACCTACCGAAAACACTCAGCCCTTCCGCGCAGAAGAAGAGCCACTTGTATACACGGACATTCTAAGTGAAGTGAAATACTGGATTGAAAGAGCAATTCTTGCCCAATAAATAGCTGACATCGAAGAGCTATTCCGAACGATATAAAACCCCTCAATTTTTGTACCATCACGAGAGACGTGTATTGATGAATGAAAAACTTCCTCGAGGACCAAGGCGACGTGCCAACCAAGGGTTTGTGTCATTCACGATCGTGATACCACTCCTTGTTGCCTTCGCTCCACCAGACAACTGGAGAATCCATCGCGCGGAGGCGGCGTCAATCGATGTCAACGAGGCCGTAGCGGGCGGCCTTGATTGGCTCGTGGCAAATCAGTCGCGGCGAGGCAACTGGACTGCCAATGAAGGCCGGTACCCTACGGCGATGACGGCCCTTGCCGGAACAGCTTTGCTCCTGGAAGGCTCGACGCCTACACAAGGAGCATATGCTGACTCAATTGCCCAAGCTGTTGACTATCTCATAAGTCGTTCACGGCCCAATGGGCTTATCGGTGACCCTAAAACAGATGACCGCTACACCTACGGACATGGATTCTCAATGCTCTTCCTGTCACAGGTCCTCGGTGAAGAAGAGGATCTTGCTCGACGAAGTGAACTTATTAAAGTTCTCGAGCAGGCTGTCGAATTTTCGGGGCGAGCACAAACAAAAGATGGGGGCTGGGGGTACGTAAGTGCAAAAGATGGCAACGACTTCGATGAAGGATCAACCACAATTACGCAAGTACAGGGGCTACGAGGCTGTCGGAATGCGGGCATTCCGGTTCCCCGTGAGACAATCGATCGTGCTATTGCTTATATCCACAAGTGCACAATGCCAGATGGTGGCGTGCAATACAGTTCAAAAGGAGGAGGGGGACGACCAGCAATTTCGGCAGCAGCTATTGCATGCTTATTTAACGCTGGCGAATACGATGACACTCATGTTCCCCGCATGTTGACCTATGCAGAGAAGCATCTGGGGAACATCGCAAATGCTGGCTTTGGCCATTGGCACTACGCCCACTACTATTATTCTCAGGTGATGTATCGCGAAGGTGGCCAAAAGTGGTCTGACTATCGCCGGCAAATCGAAAAACGGTTAGTTGCGGAGGCAACAAAAGATCGTGCAGGGGTCTCCTGGCAGCAGGGATACATTGGGCCGGTCTACACGACAGCCACGAATCTCACCATTCTTCAACTGAACAATGGAATGCTGCCGATCTACCAGCGTTAATGCCCCCCCGACAGAAATCGTGCGATACTGGGGTACGGCACGCACTCATGCAGTTGGTTCGACCGGGCGTCAGGAGGTATCATCTACAGATCGATATATTCTGTTCCAACACAACCTAAAACCTTGAAAATGTCTCTGGAGCCGTGAATGCAGTCCGAACCTCAACTTCCAACAACGACCGACAGGCTACACGAGGCTCACGAAAAGATTGTCGACCAACTTTCTCGGGTTATCGTCGGCCAACAGCAAGTAATCGATGAATTACTTATCTGTCTTTTCTCTCAAGGGCACTGCTTACTGGAAGGGGTTCCAGGGCTCGCAAAAACGCTACTCATTAGCACACTTGCCAGAAGCCTCGACCTGGATTTCAGTAGAATACAATTCACACCTGATCTCATGCCGGCTGACATCATCGGAACAGAGGTACTTGAAGAAGACCGAAGCAGTGGAAGCCGGAACCTGCGTTTCATCGGGGGGCCATTATTTGCAAACGTAATCCTTGCCGATGAGATAAACAGGACACCCCCAAAAACGCAGTCTGCACTGCTCGAAGCCATGCAAGAACGGCAGGTTAGCGTTGGTCGAACGCAACACCAACTATCTGACCCCTTTTTTGTTCTTGCAACACAAAACCCTATTGAGCAAGAAGGCACCTACCCACTGCCAGAAGCACAGCAGGATCGTTTCATGTTCAAGGTTTTCGTTCAGTACCCATCATTTTCTGAAGAATTCGAGATTGCTCAGCGAACAACAGGAACAACAACAACTGACGTCGAACCAATACTCACGGCATCAGAAATTATAGCTCTTCAAAAAAGTGTCCGGGAAGTTCCCCTCAGTGACCACATAGCACGCTATGCGATTGCGATCGTTCGACAAACACGTGTTGGCGGCGATGGCGTTCCGGACTTTGTTTCTGATCAACTTGCGTGGGGTGCTGGTCCACGAGCAGTTCAATTTTTAATTCTTGGCTGCAAAGCAAGGGCCCTCCTTCAAGGGAGATCACATGTAACCATTGAGGACGTTCAAGCTCTTGCTGCACCGGTCCTACGACACCGAATTGTCGTTGGTTTTGCCGCAGAGAGTGAGGGTGTCACGGCAGACTCCATCATTAATCAACTTATTGAGACAACACCCGCACACGAGGATGAACTCACGCGTGACCCCCGCTTCCAAACAATATTTGCCTCCTGAGGTACTCGCTCGAATCGGGCGGCTTGACCTGAGGGCTCAGGCCGTTGTCGAAGGAGTTCTTGCGGGGATGCACAAAAGCCCTTACAAGGGAAACTCGGTTGAGTTTCTCCAGCACCGTGAATACACACGAGGAGACGACCTCAGGCGTGTCGACTGGAAGGTCTGGGGACGGCAAGACAGGTTCTACGTCAAGGAATACGAGAACGAGACGAATCTTCGCCTGTTTCTTCTTGTTGATGGTTCTGCGAGCATGGACTACATCCCGCCTCGTTTTGAACAGGCCCCCGGATTAACAAAGTACGACTACGCAGCCACGCTCGCAGCCAGTCTTGCCTGGCTTGGACTTTCCCAGGGCGATGCCGTTGGTGCGTCTATTTTTGATGAACAGATTCGGACTAGTGTTCCAGCAAAAACAAATCGTTCTCACCTCAACAGCCTTATAGCCGGTTTCGAAAAACCTCGTCAGCAGCACGCCTCTGATTTCCATGCTGTCCTGCGAAACCTTGCTGAGAATTTACCACGACGAGGCTTCGTGATAATTTTCTCAGACTTATTCGGGGATCGGAATGCACTCTGCAAAGGACTCCAGCTCCTGAGGCAGAGGGGACACGATGTTGCTATCTGCCACATACTCGATGACGATGAAATCGACTTCCCCTTCGATGGCCCAACTCGATTTGAAGGGCTGGAGACAGGTGGCGAAATCAGTTGTAGCCCACGCGCTTTACGCAATGGATATATCCAGGCAATGGAAAATTTTCTTGCAGAAGTACGGAATCGGTCTGCAGCGTCTCAATGCGACTATCAACTCGCACGAACAAGCCATGCTGTTGATAAAACTCTTGTCAATTTTCTGTCCCGACGTTCCAGAATACGCGGAAGATCATAGACCGGAATTACTCAATTTTTCGATTCTCCACAGTGAAACAAAGTCATACCGATGCCAACATTTGACTTCATGACGTTACTGTGGTGGGGGCTGCCATTCGCAGCAGCGCCAGTCATCATCCATCTCATAAACCTACTGCGACATCGAGTCGTCCGCTGGCCAGCAATGGAGTTTCTTCTTGCGAGTCAACGGAGATACCGCACGCGCATTCTTTTAAAGCAGCTACTCCTTCTTCTGCTCAGAATTCTGGCAATCGCGGGCCTCGTCCTGCTATTCGCACAACCTCGATGGGATAGAAAACTCGGCAGTGTACTTGGGGGCAACCGAACGAGACACGTCGTACTACTCGATGACAGCTACTCCATGGGTGAAGTGTTTGGAGTGAGTGACTCAGCTGCCCCACCTACAACGACCGCCATGAGCCGAGGCCGGAAGATGGCAGAACGGCTGCTTGAAGAGCTCGCAGCAACACCTGGCCAGCAGGAGTTTTCCCTCGGCCGTCTTTCCCAACTTCAACGAACATCATCTGGCCATTCAAATGACACCGCCGAAACAACTTCTGATGAACAACTCTTTGACATCTATGCCCAAGCGATTACACCCCAAAACCTCGACTCGGTACGTACCGACATACAAAAGATTCGCACTTCTGCTACCACAACAGAAATTACTCCTGGGATTCGAACTATCACACCAATATTTGCCGGAGATGACGGGTCTGGTGTCCTCTGGCTCATAACTGACCTGAGAAGCAACGACTGGCTTGCTTCTGAAGACATTGCCGACGCATTGAAACCCCTGGCAGATGCAGGAATTGAAATTCACATCGTCGATACAGCAACAACTGAATCTGACACAGAATTTTTGCAAAATCTGCCAAGATCAAATCTTACTGTGGAACGCATTGAAATGATTGGCGGCACGCCTGTTTCTAATGTACTCCTTCCATGGGAAGTCACCGTTCGCAACTACTCGCCATCACCCTCACAACAAGTGTCTCTTACTATCCGAGAGGACCGGCTTGAACGGCCAGGGATACAAATAGATCCAATTCCACCGGGTGACGTTGCCACCGTTCGATTTGAGTCTCGATTTCAGAACACAGGTAGCCATACGGTTGAAGTTGAATTACCAGTGGACCGGCTGCCACTTGATAACAGCCGAACCGCTGTTGTTGAAGCGGTCGACGAAGCTGAAGTCCTTCTCATTACAACCAGTAGCCAAAAAAGTAGAGACGATGATGCCTTTTATCTCGCAACGGCACTGAACCCGGGCGCAACTGCAGCAACAGGACTGCGGCCACGCATTGAGCAACCTCGTGCTCTTACAACTCTCGAACTCAATAAATTTGACTCTGTATGGCTTCTAGATGTGCCACGTCTTGATGCCAGAGCAATCAGACCGCTGGAAGACTACGCAAGAAACGGCGGTGGCGTTGTTTTCTTTGTCGGCCCGAAGACAGACTACAAGTCAATAAATGAATTCTTATTTCGCAATGGGGACGGTATTTTTCCTGTTCCTTTAGCCGGGGCTGTTGATCTCCTGAAGGACCAACAAAACCCCAACGCCCCCGACATCATCGCTGAAGACCATCCGATCGTGGCAATTCTTAGTGGCCGTCGAAACCCTTTTCTGGATGCTGTTGGTGTCGACCGCTACATGGCGGTTGATCGTTCGTTCCAGGCTCCAACCGGCACCGGCCTTCGTCGACTTTTATCCCTCAGAAACAAAGCATTTTTCGCCGTCGAAAAGCCATTTGGCCAAGGCATGGGAGTGGCATTCCTCTCAACGGCGGCACCCACCTGGAACAGTTGGGCTCGAAATAATCCCAGTTGGGTTGTTGTCATGCTCGAACTTGAAAGACACCTTGCCAGACTTCGGCGCGAGCACGAAGCAGTTCTTGTCGGGCAGCCAATCGCAATCAACCTTCAGCAGGGCATTGATCAAGTTGATGTCGATTTTATCCTGCCACCAGAAGAACGTGTTGTGCAGGAAGTTGCGTCCATTAACCAAGACGGCAATCTTGCAGTGGCAATGAGAGACACGTTCGAACCAGGCACATACAAGGCCAGATGGCAAACTGTTTCTGGAGCACGGCGAGAACTGATAACAGCCGTCAATATCAATCCTACTGAAGGCAATTTGGAGCGAGTTTCGCTCTCTGAATTACCTGATTCCTTACCCGGCATCCCGTTTTCATATGATCGGGCTAACGACCTTGATCCTCGTAACGAAAATCGTGGTGGTACATCTCTCGTGCGACCGTTGCTTCTTATTTTGTTCATCGTCTTAGTCTGTGAACAAATCCTGGGCTATGCCGTGAGTTACCACAGAGCAAGCAAGAAAACATAAACCCTCCACTTCCCCAGCCTAACGATGACGCATAACATTTCTGACACCATAGCGCACCCTTTATTCTGCGTGACAGAGCATGTTGATTACCGCATCTCAAGCGGCCTTCTTAATAGCTTTACAGAATGGTGGCACATGCCCGCTCTCGTGGCATGTGTAGCAACTGTAGCAGCATTCGTGTTGTGGACGTATCACCTCGATGCTTCCGAACTACCTCGCTGGAAAGGAGCGCCGCTGGCACTCCTGCGAATTTTTGCCTGGATCGTCTTGCTCCTCGGCTTACTCGACATCAGCCGCACAGCTGAACATGAAATCAGTTTTCCATCCCGGGTGGCTGTGCTTGTCGATGGAAGCGCAAGCATGACTCTGGCTGCAAATGCTCGGCCCGTTCTCGCATCACCGGACCAGACAGCAGAAGAGACGAGTCGATCAAAAGCAGCGAAAGACATTCTTTACAACAGCTCCCTTCTCACTTCCCTCCGAAAAGTGCACGAGGTATCAGTGTGGAGCTTTTCAAGCGACTCAGAAAAACTTGTCTTACTTCCTCAGGAGACACAACCGACTGAGCGTCTCGCGACACAGGACGCCCCCGAGGAATGGCATGACAAATTGCTCTCACAGGGCACGGAAACGCGACTCGGTGATGCTCTCCTGAACGTCATGCGACGTGAGCCCGACGAATCACTTGCTGGTATTATTCTCCTCACGGATGGTGGGAATAATGCGGGCGTAGACCCAATACAGGCGGCGGCGACTGTCGCCAATTCATCCACCGAGGTGCATGTTATAGGGCTTGGCTCAGAACAGTTACCTGCAAATGTACGTGTTGCTGATCTCCTCGCACCGCCTCGCATTTTCCCCGGTGACAGTTTTAGTATCACTGGTTACCTCCAGAGCCAGGGACTGGAAGGCGAGATCGCTCAAGTTGAACTCCTCGAAGCTGAAGCGGGAACGATGATCGATGCTTCTTCTACGCAACCCGCTGGTCGCGTCATAGACACAACTGAAGTACGATTAGCGGCCGATGGTGAACTCTTAGCCGTGCGGTTTGATTTGGACGGCCTAGACAATCCGGGCAGCCGTGTCCTTGCGATCCGTGTCATTCCTCCAAAAACGGATAGTCGGTCAGGAGATAATTTAGAAGCTGCTGACATTGAAGTCGTCGACGGCGAAACGCAGGTATTGCTTCTATCTGGTGGACCGAGTCGTGAATATCGATTCTTGAGGAATGTGCTCCAAAGAGATCAGAGTTTTGCCGTTGATGTCCTTCTCAATTCAGCGCCAACAGGCATATCGCAAGACGCGCGCAGAATTCTCGATGGCTTTCCGGAAAGTAGGGAAGCACTTGATGAATATGATGTTATTGTTGCGATTGACTACGACTGGGAGCAACTCGACCCAGCATCTACTGCTCGCCTTGAGCGTTGGGTGAGCGAAGACTCTGGAGGACTCTTCTTCGTAGCCGGCAACGTCTTTATGGAAAGCTGGCTTACCAACCGACGCTTCGAAGCAATTCGGAATCTTCACCCTGTTGAACTTCGCCGTGGTGAGCAAATTCTTCTTACACCACAACTTGCCGCCATTGATCCACTCCCGCTCCGCTTCAGCCCTGATGGCAACGATAGCGAGTTTTTATGGCTCTCCTCAAATCCCATCGCGAGCCAGACCATCTGGAGTGAATTCCCTGGAGTCTACGCATGCTTTGATACATCAGTCGCCAAACCCGGTGCTACAGTTTATGCCAGGATTGGACGGAATGAGGGACTCGGACTGAACCGCGGGGGCCCGATTTATTTTGCGGGCCAACTCTACGGATCTGGCACGGTCTTTTATGCAGGGAGTGGAGAACTCTGGCGCATACGTGGCGTCGATCCAGCCACTCATGAACGGCTCGTTACGCAGATGGTTCGGCACGTAGCTCAAGGGCGACTTCTACGAGGATCAAGTCGGGGCAGACTCATGCTTGAGCGCGATCGTTATCCAGTTGGAGAGTCAATTATCGCACGTATCATGGAGACTTCGGATGACATTCAGCCCGAAATTGAAGTTATCAGTCCCGACGGGCAGCGTATTCAGGTGCCCATCGTCTCAGACCCAGTTCGATCCGGTGGCCTCCAAGGCAGTTTCGTCGCATCAAGCGAAGGCAGCTGGCAGATTGTCCTCACTATTAATGGCAATCAAAGTGATCGGACCGTCCGTCGGATTCAAGCAACGTTACCAGACCGTGAACTGGCTCACCCAAAACTTGAGAAAGAGATTTTAAGTCAAGTTGCTACGACTACAGGTGGATCAACCTGGTTTCCAGCTGGAACAACTATGAATACGGATACAGTCACAAAATTGGTCAACTCACTCAAAGACCGCTCTCGTAAAGAATATGAAACTGGTGAAAATGACAAAACGTTCAAGAAGACCTTAAACACTTTTCTACTGGGTATTGGCATTTTCCTCCTGTGCAGTGAGTGGATTCTACGGAGATTGGTGAGACTCGCGTAAGCTATTTGGTAGCAGACTGGCTTTAGAGTCACTTATTATGATTGCTTCAAGTATTCCACTGAAAACAGAACCCGAAACCGGAAAACATTCACGGGGCAAGGAGCATATATCGACAAACGATTACACGCTTTTTCAGTTTCTCAAACGAGTACGTAAACGGGCTCGGCGATGGATTCTCATCGAGGCGATTTCACTTATTGGTTTATCTATAGCGGTGTGGTTCTGGGGCACACTCCTTCTCGACTGGCTCATTGAGCCTCCGCCAGCAGTACGGTTCCTCGCTACGGGATTGCTCTGCCTTTGGATTGGTACGATTATCCTAAAACGACTCATCATCCGGCTGCGTGCGCCATTGCGAGATGAGCAGCTCGCCTTACTGGTTGAACGGACACACCCAGAGTTACAAGACAGTCTTTCGACGGCAGTAGAACTCGGCCTCGGAGAAACACAATCAGCTTCATCTACAATTGACCTCAGCCTTCTTGATCGCACAACGTCGATTGCTGCTGCATCTATTAAGCGAATTACGATGGGCCGTCTCTTCAGGCGAACTCATCTTCTTCGGAAGGCTGGGCTGAGCGGTTTTTCTATTGGAACAATGGCTGCAGTACTCATCCTACAACCGACAGTCCGGGAGACGTGGGTGCAACGGATGCTCTTGTTGAGTGACGCCCCTTGGCCACGGCAGGTAACTCTTTCAATTGCCGGCTTTCCCAATGGCGTTCGAAGAGTCGCCCAGGGAGTAGATGTTGAAATTCTTGTGACGGCTCAATCAACCGGAAAATTACCTAGATTCGTTGAATTACAACACCGAGGCAAGGACGGCTGGACGACGCACCGCATGGGGACTCGCGGAGCCTCCGAGGGGACAAGCCAACTGTTCACATACATCATTAAACAGCCAAAAGAAGATCTTGTTATTGAAGTTCGCGGTGGTGACGGCAGGCTTCGAGACCTACGCCTCGACGTAGTAGAACCTCCGTCATTAGCCAAAATTAACTTGCGTATCACTCCGCCTACATACATCGGCGGTGGCTCACGATCTCTTGCTGCAACTCGGCTTGTGGAGGTGCCCGCTGGCTCCATTCTTTCGATCACTGCTGAATCATCGAAGCCGTTATCGAGAGCGACCATCCGTTCTATCCCAGTACAATCGGAACCACAGAGAGCCACTACAGGCACACAATCCTCCGACACTCAGGCTACAGGAAAAGAATCTGTCATCGCACATCTCGTAACGGAGCCCTCAAAAACATTAACAGAAAAAAACACCATTGATAAACAACCTCGAGACGTCTCCGGGACACTCGGTCCAGTACTTGAGGATTGCATCTTAGATATTCAGTTCACAGACACCACAGGCATCACAAACCAGAAGCCCATCCGCTTTCAATTACTATCACGGCCGGACTTGCCTCCAGAAATTGAAGTTGCCCCTGATGGCATCTCATCAGCAATTACTACCTCAGCAGCCATTCCGATTACGGGCAGGATCGAAGATGACCATGGACTCGCTGAGGTAACAGTCTCACTTCGACGCACGAAAACCACAGAAACAGCTACCGATGCAACTGATACCCAACTGCAACAGGCATCAATTTCACTCGCCACCCAATCGTCCACCGTTCTTGATCTCGTCAAAGAAACATCTCCCCGCATTGAATCTACATCGCTCCCCGCAAAGGTTGGTGATGAACTCGAACTGGTCGTCTCTGCAAAAGATCAGTGCGCCCTTGCGGGAGGCCCTCAAACAAGTGTTACAGAGCCTTGGCGACTCCGTGTTGTTCCACCAGAGGTTCTGCTGGCGATGCTCGAGGCCAGAGAAGTCATCCTGCGTCGCCGATTCGAAAGTCTGATTGCAGATTTTCAGCAGAAACGGGACCGGATAGTAACCGATGTAGCAACGAAAAAAGCAGGCGACAAGACAACAACATCGCAACTCGCTGAAGCTACTTCCAGAGCAAATGGAGAGACGAGTGAGATTGCAGCATCGTTCCGAGACATCTCGGATGAATTGTTCAACAACCGGCTTCTTACGGCACAACTCGAGGAGCGACTGTTAAACCAGATCGCAACGCCGCTTGAACAAATTGTAAGTGGGCCGATTGAGCAATTACGCCTGGCAGTCTATGACTCGGAGCGGCCAACAGAGGCAAAACGCCTTATTCAAATGGCTGATGTCTGCCTTGATCGCATGCGTTCTGTGCTTGATAAAATGATTGAGTTGGAAACGTATAATGAAGTTATTGACACCCTCCGTACTCTTATTGAGCAACAGCAGGCGATTCGCGGAGAAACCAGTAAACAACAAAAGCAACGGGCCCGAGACGTGCTGAAAGGGCTGTAGGGCTATTCCTTGAAATGCTGACACAAAGCCAACAAAACACCGGCCACCCAGCCTTCGTAAACCTTGCTGCCGCGAGGTGCCTTCTTGTAGGTATAGGCATCGCGATCACCGCAGTGCCACAAGCGTGGGCGCAATCCGTGCCACCACCGCCAAAATCACAACTTGCTGAAAAGGAGCGTGTACTCAGTAATCGAATGCGTGAACTCGAGGCAACCTTCCTTCGCCTCGCAGACCTTCTTGATACAACCGATCCACGTAGAGCAGCAACTCTTCGTTCCGCATTCGAGCAAGCAAGAGAACTTGAGGTGACTGATCGCCTCGATACGATCGTTGAATTACTAGAAAAGGGCCAACTGTTGAAAGCTGGCACTGGTCAAGATGCTGCTATCGACCGCCTCCGAGAGCTACTTGCCGTGCTTGAGTCCGGGGAAAACAGAAAAACGGTCACTGACTCGAAGAAAAAAGTCAAAGAGTTCCTCGGCCGAATAAACAATCTTATTGCTCGACAAATGGGCCTTGAGGGAACAACTGAAGCAGGAGGCAACCCTAAGGAAATAGCAGAGAAACAAAATATTCTTGAGAGTGACACTCAGTCATTGGCTAACGATGTCGACGTTTTTCGTCGAGAGTCCGCCAACGCAGCGGGCATAAAACCTCAAGGCGATTCGGATGACAAGCCGCCATCAGAACCAGCGAAGGATAGCCCTTCAAATGACTCCTCTGAGGGGCAGGGTGGAGAGAACGGTAACTCGCCTGATCAAGGCAGTGACTCCGGCGAGAAAGAAAGTAGCCAGCAGGAACCTCAGGGGAATGATGAAGCCTCTCGAGCAGATCGGACAAATCGCCGACTCGAAGCGGCCCGTTCACGCATGCAAGAAGCAAGGGAGAAACTTGATGATGTTGAGCCACAAGCCGCCCGCAAGGAGCAGGAACAAGCATTAGCTGAATTAGAGGCCGCCCGAGCGGAACTCGAAGAAATCCTTCGACAACTCCGCGAGGAAGAGATTGAGCGTCTTTTAGTCAAGCTCGAGGCACGAATCCGAGACATGCTTCGGGCAGAACGAATGATCCTCCGGGGCGTCCAGGAACTAGCAAATGAAACCGCCGCAACAAGCAGACGAGAACGAGAACTTGAGTCCAACCGGCTTGGATCTGAACAGACTGATATTACTGCAAACATTACGCGGGCGTTAACACTTGTTCGAGATGATGGCTCTGCAGTCGCAATACCAGAGGCTCTTCAGCAGATAAGAGAAGACTCCGCTCTGGCAGCAGATAGGCTCAAGAGAAGTGACTATGGTTCATTCACGCAAGGTATTGTTGAAAGCTTGGTGGTCAGCCTAGAAGAACTCCTTTCGGCCCTTGAACGAGCAGAGCGTGAACAACAGGACAGACAAGAGCAGGGACAGGCTCGTGGGCGACCTGCAAATCCTGGCGAGCAGCCGCTCGTGGACAAAATAGCAGAGCTTAAGATGCTGCGGATTCTCCAGACACGGGTAAATGGAAGAACATCTCGGTTTTCCGCACTGCTCAATGAGGGTACCGAACAAGCTTCAGAGACCGAATTAATCGAGGCACTTGGAAGACTAGCACACCGTCAGGAGCGAGTGGAGCGTGCTGCACATGACATCGCAACTGGCCGTACCGAGTAATCCAAAACAGGTCTCGGAGTATAAACTGACCATGGTTTCCTCTGGTGGAACAATAACATGAACACATCTCACGTCCTGAGTCCCTCAGGAGGTAACACCATGCAACGAATGAATACAACCCGGCTCTCCATGCCCGTGGTGATTATCTATCTCTGCACCTGCCTTTTCTTGACGCTTCCAATATCTTTGCGAGCAGAAGACACGCAGCATTCTGAAGATTCTTCTGAAAACCTTAACCCACAGAACGAACTTGCAAGAAGAGCCAGTTGGAGCCAGCCAAGTGAGGCGGAAAACGCCAAGCGACTCAAAAATTGGCTTTCGGATCAGTCGGAAACCAATTCGGAAAGAGTGTCCTTGGCAACAACCACACCACGTGATGGCATGGACACCCTTGACTATCTCATGCGGGTCATCTGCATTGTTCAGAAACAACACCAAAAACTGCTTATTGACATCTCCTTCATGCCTCCTGTTGAAATCGCACGCTTGACAGAAAAACTCACCCAGACTGCAAACAATACATTCGCTATCGAGACGGTTCGTTTATGGACTGCCCGAAAGTTAATCAGGCTTGGCCGTTACGATGAGGCTGCCCCGCTCCTTAAAGATTTACCCCTCGACTCAAGTGTCGACCCCACGACTTTACTTTTCTGTAGGGCTGCCTGCGAATACTGGCTCCTGAGGATAGAGGAGGCTGCGTACAGTGTTGCCAAGCTACTTGAAAGAGAAGAAGAGCTACCCGTTCGGTACCGACAACTTGCGTTGCTTCTGGAAACTGACATAACATCGCTCAAAGAAGATTCTCTCGACCATATTTCTCGTCGAATGAGAGATGTAACACGGCGACTTGAACTCGGGCATGCTGGGCCCGGCGTGCAGGCTGTCCAGAGTGGACTTATTGATTCACTCGACAAATTAATCAAAAAGCTCGAAGAACAAAAAGAACAGCAGGCATCCGGAGGTGCAGGTAGTGCCGGTGGAAGCATGTCTGATGGCCGCCCAATGGAAGACAGCCAGCTCGCTGGTGGAAAAGGTCGAGGTGAAGTGAAAAAACGGAACCTCGGGGAAACCGAGGAATGGGGCGATCTCCCGCCTCGTGAGAGGGAAGATGCCTTACAGCAAATCGGAAGAGACTATCCAGCACACTACCGAGAGGCGATTGAACAATACTTCAAGCGACTTGCAACAGGCAAGCAATAAGACGAACGGAAGAAATAAAGTGGCAGTGCTTGTTCCCCAAAAAAATGAGCCGACAGATCAACGACAATCTGGCAGCCAAGTCTGTGGCAAAGCCTGGATCACTCAATCCTGCCTCCTACAAGGCATCGTTGTCCTCTTTGTGTTCTGGACGCCTCGTCAGGCACCTGCCCAAGAAAACGCACCTGGACAAGACGTGACAATAGCTCTTTCAGATGGAGACAGCGTTCGTGGAAAACTTGTAAGCCTCGACGACGAAAACATCACTGTTTCTGAAACGCCAAAGACTCCTCTTTCGACAACCGCAATAAAGATAGCTTCTGTCCGTGAGATAACTGTTGCGTCGCGATCTATCAACTCGACTAAACCAATGATTGGGTTTGTTGATGGTTCTTATTTTAGAACCGACACCATCTCAACAGATGACTCAAAGGCTTTCCTTTCTATTGGTAATTGCACTCTTGAAGTACCACGAGACACCGTGCATTGGATTGCTTTTAAAGAATCTCAGCAAGGTTCACCGGACACATACAAATGGCTGGAAGAAATCCCTGAAAACCCAGCAGCTGACATCATTGCTATCAAGCGTGATGCCACTTGGCAATTCATTGAATGTGCAATTACTCAAATCACACCAGAAAATGTCGTAGTGCTGCTCGATGGCGAAAGCATTCCGGTAAAGCGAAGCAAAATCTCCGGTATCTGCTGGCTGCGGCCCGGAGAAAAGCCGGGCAAAGGTATGGAGCCCAACGCCCGGGACATTCTATTGCACTCACCGCAGGGTCAAATTAGGTGTCGGAAAATAATATGGAATGGCGACCTCCATCACTGGGAAATTACGGTCGCCTCCAATAAAGGCAACTTTATTATTCACCTGCCAGCAGATGCCCTATCGTCGATCGATTACACTTTCGGACGACACATTGACCTGACACGCAGGCCGCCGGCAAACTCGAAAACTGACCCCTACTTTGGTGGACTTGCAGACGACGCAACTCTATTAGAGTACTTTGCCCCAAGAAGCATCACGACACCTGATGGCGAAACTCAAGGCCCATCGATACCAGCACTGCTTATTCATCCACGAACCGAAATAACATGGACCATCCCCGCCGACTCGCGCCGCTTTCAGGCAAGTTTTTCAACAGCTAAGAATTCTGTCTCGCCGACGGTAGTTATGATTCAGATTGACAACTCTGAGGTTTTCCAAACTGTGCTCGGCAACTCAGAAGAAACACGAACGAGCGATCAACCTCTCTCTGTTGACATAGCTCTTGACGGCGGCAAACAGCTGAAAATCATTGTCGACTTCTTAAAGAAACCTTTGGATACCACAGAAGAAAAGACTTTTGTTTCTTTACTCAGCGGCCCGATTCAAGTCAAAAACCCGAGAATCGAGCGGTAAATCAATATGCAAAGAATACCGAAGCTAAATATCACTAAAAAACAAGTCACTCGAATCGTCATAGTACTCGTGATCTCCCTTCTGACAAGTGAAGGCCCAGTTGCATTCTCCGCCGGCAATAACGATAAACTTTCAGATGTACTTTCGGCTCAACAAGAACGCATCCGCGTAATCGAAGCTGCCGCCAAAACTTCGGTATCAGTTTTTGCTGGCAGTTCCGGAGGAGGCTCCGGCGTGCTCATTAGCCCTGACGGATACGCCCTCACAAACTTCCACGTTGTTCAGCCAGCCGGAATCACCATGCGATGTGGCCTCAACGACGGAGAACTTTACGAGGCGGTCCTCGTGGGCTTGGATCCTACCGGTGACCTTGCGGTTATTAAGCTGCTTGGAAAAGACGCATTTCCCTACGCCCCTATCGGTGACAGTGACACCGTTTCTGTCGGCGATACCTGTTACACCATCGGCAACCCATTTTTACTAGCAACCAACCTCCAGCCATCAGTAAGTGCGGGCATTGTTTCGGGGGTACACCGCTACCAATTTCCGGCCGGCACTCTTCTTGAATACGCGGACTGCCTTCAGGTCGATGCCGCTATTAATCCAGGAAATTCGGGCGGAGGACTCTTCAATGCAAGTGGAGAACTCATTGGAATCAACGGCCGTGCTTCATTTGAAAAACGCGGGAGAATTAACGTAGGGGCAGGCTATGCCATTTCTGCCAATCAGGTTCAAAATTTTCTGGGAATACTGAAGAGTGGCCACCTCGCAGATCATGCAACACTCGGGGCAACGGTCGCGACAAGTGCTGACGGACGTGTTGTTGTCTCAGACATCCTTGAATCTTCGGACACGTGGCGAAAAGGACTACGAATCGACGACGAGATCATCGAATTGGCCGGGAGGAGTGTCCGCAGCGTCAATGCTTTCAAGAATATCCTTGGGACCTTGCCGGCTGGGTGGCGGATTCCTGTGGTCTTTCGGAGGGCAGGAAGACCGAGTGAAATATTTATTGAATTAGCCGGGGTTCATACACCTGCAATGCTCAACGAACTCATGGCTGGACGCCGAGCCCCCCCATCCCAAAGCAAGCCTGACAACAAACCGGAGCCCAAACCAAACCCTTTGGCTCCTGATCCGGCAGATCTTCCAGAGTCAATTCGGAAATTCTATGAGCCTCGTTTTGGCTATGCGAACTTTTATTTCAATAGAATTGAACTTGAACGGGTTCGTGATGTTCTCCAACGCAGAAAATCTGCGTCTGAACAACAAGAAACATCATGGCAATACCAAGGACAGCTCGAGGCCGGTGGCTCTTTTGAGATTGAATTGGGTGACCAATCAGCAACAATTTCTCTTCCAACCGGAATATCTCGTTGGGAACAGGCTGCTGCAGACGCAGGTCTTTCTGCTGAAGCAGGATTTGACTCGAGCCCTCCGGGCTCAGGTGGCATGCTTGCCGCGTTAACAATGTGGCGACGCCTACTCATACAAGGTGCACACAATATTGAGGGACGTATTACCTACTGGGGGCAGCAGCCTCTTTATTCAGCCTCCACAAACCAGCTGGCTGATGTTCTAGAACTGACAACGAGCAGTTGCCGAGCCCGATTTTTTATTGATGAATTTGGAAATATTTCACAAGTGACATTTTTCCTTGGAGCTTCCTCTACTTCATGCGATCTGCATTTCGATGGACTTGGTAAACGTGGACCGTACTGGCAGCCAACGCACCTAACTGTCGACTATGACGGCGACCGATTTGCCACATTCCACTTTGAGAAGGGTGAGCAAACAAAGTAGATGACTACACGAACCCAACACGCCACTTCCGCATGCTCCAGAATACTTCGATTAGTCATCTCGCTGACTGTTTCAGGTCTCGCTCTCTATCCAATCCCAGTACTAGGTGGTGACATCACAGCAGTGAGCGTGGATGCCGCAAGCCGTGTTGTAAAACTCTACGGAGCAGGAGGCATCCGTGGCTTAGAGTCATACCAAACAGGGATACTCGTCTCTTCGTCAGGCCATATCCTGACGGTACTGAGCACTGCGATCGACTCAGAAGCAATTGATTGTGTTCTCGATGATGGCCGCCGCTACACAGCGAGCCTCGTTGGTGCTGACCTGCATCGAGAATTAGCTGTCTTAAAAATAGAAGACATTAATTTGCCTTATTTTAAGATTTCTGCTGACTCTCCTCGACAAGCTATTGGCACCCGTGTGCTGGCTTTATCAAATCTTTTCGGTGTGGCAGTCGGTGACGAGCGAGTAAGCATTCAACACGGCGTCGTTGCAGCCCACGTGCCGCTCCGAGCCCGTCGTGGCTCTCACGAAGCTGCATATCGTGGAGACGTCTACATTCTCGACTGCACGACCAACAACCCTGGTTCACCTGGTGGCTGCCTCATTAACTGGCAGGGGGATTGTATCGGCATGCTTGGTAAGGAACTACGATCTGCCGAAAACGCAACATGGTTGAGTTATGCTATTCCAACAAATGAGTTGGCCCTTGGTCTTGAAGCAATTTTAAGTGAAAGAAACGACCAGCCACCCGTGAACGAAAGACGGGCTTCGAATTTTGATATTCGGTCACTTGGTCTGGAATTAGTTCCTGATTTACTCAATCTGACGCCGCCTTTTGTAGAGGCCATTGTGCCAGATACACAGGCTGCAGAAGCTGGCTTGCGGACCGATGATCTTATCGTCGCGGTGGGAAATCGCACCGTTACATCACAGCGAGGCCTTCGCCACGAGCTCTCTTATCTTATTCCTGGCGACCCCATACAACTGAACATCATACGCAATGGGAGAATCGTCCTGATCGATCTTGGAGTGGTTCCTTCCGTCACTGAACCCAGAGGGAAAGGTGAAAAATGAAGGGAATCTTCAGACGATCCGCTTCACATCGCGTGGTGCTGGCCGTATGGCTACTTTGTACAGCGTCTGTGAATCCGTCCCACGGGGCTCAGGCCACGCAACAGGCGCCGCCCGAACAAGCCCTCGCCGAACAGACTGCGTTTCAGAATGCCATCAATGGTATTGCCGATTCTGTTGTCAGAATCGAACCGAGTGGTTTATCTGTAGCCACTCTTCAAGGAGCGAGTGAGGCAATACCGAATGTAGGCCCATCGAGCGGCGTTGTTGTTGGATCTGATGGCTGGATTCTTACTACTGAATTTGCTGTTCCCTCTGATATTGAAGAGGTTGTCATCACGCTGCCACCAAAAAAGAAAGCAACGGAAACTAAAAAGCAACCACTTGAGCGACTTGTTGGACGGGTAATCGGCCGAGACCTCAATCGCCGTCTTGTTCTTCTCAAGTGTGATCCCAAAGAGCCGCTCACCGAACCTCAATTTGTTCGTCAAAAAAACGTGCATCCAGGTGAATGGGCGATTGCTGTTGGCCGGGTATGGAATCTCTACGAACCAAGTGTTGCGATAGGCGTTGTTTCAGCGGTAGGACGATGCTGGGGCAGAGCCATCCAAACTGATGCGGCAATATCACCAGTGAACTACGGCGGCCCTCTGCTCAACATTGAGGGCCATGTTTTTGGCATCATCGCACCACTTCCAGCAGAGACTGCAGGCATGTCTACGGGAACCGAGTTGTACGACTCGGGTGTCGGATTCGCCATTCCTATGCACGACATCATTCCTCTCATCCCTCGACTCAAAAAAGGGGAGACGCTCAAACCCGGGCTCCTGGGAATTGGATATTCCACAACGGACCCCATCAATGGACGCCCTGTTGTGGAGACCGTACGAACTGGCTCACCGGCAGCCGAATCGGGGCTCCAAAGCGGTGACCTCATTACAGAAATAAATGGTCGGGCGATACAACGCATTGCAGATGTACGACATGCACTGACCCCCAAACTGGCCGGCGACGCTCTTGAGATCACCGTCCAACGTGAAGAGAGAACAGCACCGCTATCAATTCGTACTGTTCTCACTGACAAACTACCACCGTGGAAGCGGTCAATGCTTGGTATTGTTCCAATGCGTCAGCCGTCGCAAAGCAATGCAAAAAGTGAAAATGCAGGCGTGGTCATCAACTGGACCTGGCCAAACAGTCCAGCAGAGAAAGCTGGCATTCAGCCTCAAGACATAATCACCGGTGCTGCAGTACTTCCACAAACGAATGAAGACGATCCTCCTCTTCGATCGACCACATCACCAGACCAACTAGCTGGCCTCCTCGGTGGACTCACACAAAACACTGAGGTCGTTCTTAAGATTCGCAACTCAGAAACATCTCGAAAGGTCCGAGTCACAACCGCACCATTCCCAGAAAAAACTTCAAATAAAGTACCGGCATTCAATTCGACAATTGAGGCCGTCCCGCCACCGGCAATCGTGAAGCTTGAAATCCCGGAGGTAGCAGAACCTTCGTGGGCACTTGTTCCGGGACAGCAGGATGGCCCGCCAGTTGGTGTTCTTGTATTTTTTGATGAGCCTTCTGGGACTCTTTCAGAAAACGCTGTGACCATCTGGACATCGAGCTGGCGCGAGGCCGTTGCCAGATACCGCGTCGCGCTGGTTCTCGTACCATCTTCAGATTCAAGCAGCTGGCGGCAAGCCGATCTGAACAGGGTCGGAAAGACAATCGGTGCATTAGCACACCAATGCAAAATCGATCCAACCAGAATTGCTTTTGCAGGCTCAAAGGCAGGGGGAACATTCGCTTGGCTCGGAGCAAATCGGTTCGACACAATAGCTCGCGGAGTCTGCCTTATCGATGCAGACATACCTCGGCGAACACGTATCCGCAGAGCCTCACCAGATCGCTTCCGATGGGTGCTGTTCGGCACTACGGACAATGAAAAAATGAATCAAGAGGGAAGCCAGCAATATCAGAAAACCATACAACGACTTCGCGAAGCCGGTGTCCCCGTCAGCGAATTACCATTAGGGGACGAAACGGAAAAAGCATCTCGACTCTGTCAGTGGGTCGAGTCACTTGGATTGCTTTAGCAACTGCCATCAGAGCACGTGGGCTTCAAGGCCGTTTTTGACACTTTGTTCCAATACCTAGAAAACCGGCCCAAGTCCTTTACTTTACTGGCGTCACAGAAAGACGGCCAATCAAGTGAAACAACTGGCATTGTACCGGAGAGCGTGTCAGCAATATGACGTACGGTCGGACAGGACGTGCTCGCCACACTGATAGTATTCGCCTTATACGAACGTGCTCTTTCCTGCAAAACCGTAGCAGTCTCTCCAAACCATATTTCGACATCTGGGAGATCTGCCAAACACTCACAAACAAAGGCCACTCGCTTGTAGGAGGGAAGCTCATCAGACAGCCAATGATGATCAAAGACAAAAATCGCTGGTGAATCCGGGAAGCGGCGTTTGGCAGGAGAGCCTTCCGAAAGTGAGTCAAGAGTTATCCATACAAGAGATTCTTTAGGGATATCTGGAGAGTCCCAAGACACTACTGGTGGTATCGTCAACCTCACTTCGCGATCATCAAAAGTATCTATGAACAACTTTTCATTAAGCTGTTCGTATGTCCCCTCAAAATCACACTGTCCTAAAACAGGACACGTCCCACAATAAAATCCAGCAGTGAAACGCTCCAGATTCTCACGGTTAAATATATATGGCTTACTAGAAAAGGTTCCTGCAACCCACTGCCATGAAAAATTATTACTGGCAGAATCGGCATCGAGTAGATGCTGGAGAAACCAGGCAGCGCCAACCCTCCAGTCAACTTTGTGAGTATGAACAAGCCAGGACGCAAGCCACATTCTTTCGTGGTTGTGCAGCCAACCATCATGAATGAGTTTTTTACAAAACGCATCAATGCAGTCTAAGCCAGTTTCTCCACGGGCAACAGCATCTGGGAGACAGTCCACTACTTGACCTCGTTGCTTTGCCACGGGAGGTTCTAAATCGTGCCACACTCCTTCAGGGCGAGCTGCACGAACTCGCTGCCAATAATCACGCCATCCTAATTCGGCAATAAGTTTTTCGGCCTGTGATGATTCCTGTACTTTTGAAAGAGCTGCATCACGAACCTCTGCAAGAGACAACACTCCGTGACGAAGCCATGGAGACAGTTTTGTTACGGCACCTGAAACAAAATTCCTGGTGCGACCATATCGAACTGGTTCAATCTTCTGAAGCTGTTCGATTGCTTCAACCCGCCCTCCACGAAATTGACTGCCAGAGAAGTTTTCAATTTCGACTGACGTGGGAGATGGTAGATCGCGACCGGTTGCGAGATTGAATTCACGAGCAATGCGTGCATATAACGCCTCAGAATCATTTCTGTATGGCTGAAGATTCTTCATAATTATATTTTTCACCTGCACCAAATTGAGGCAGACTGTGCATGAATATGGGGCTCTGTAAAAATCCTGCCTCCGAAAAGGGACTCACAACTGTGAACATATGAGCAGGAAACACATACGGATCACTGAATAGTAGCAACTGTCGCAAAAGTACAAACAGCATCTTGGCACGGAACTTGCACC
>JADHSL010000146.1 GCA_016776925.1 Pirellulales bacterium
CAATATCACTAAGCAGACGTCCTGCAATACGATCTATATCATCCACAAGTCCCTCGTAGAGACCTTTTGATTCTAAAAGATTAACACACGCTTTGGCTGCCTTGCCACTTCGAGATGTGAGTTCATGAATTCGTTGAAAGAGCGGTGATAGTTGGTCGGGTTCATGTATCTTTGTGCTCGCGAGGTCACTGCAAAGCGATATTGCGTGGAGGTTTGCCCCCAATTCGTCATGGAGATCGGCAGCAATTTGTTCACGTGTGTTATAGACCGCTCTGTGTTTCAAGAGTCTTTGGATCACAGTAATCGCAGCGATGATAGCAGCAAGAAGGCAGCTGAGCCAGAAAAGAAGTTCGACCGCACGTTGCTGACTTTGGTAGGCCCTAGTTAACGAGGCTTGGACGAGTGGGCGTTCTGTTTCGAGTTCATGGCGCCTGGCAAGTTGATTGAGCCATGTTCGAGTAGGCAGTATTTCTCCGTAGTAATTATTACCATCAGTAATCGCAGGGAGGCGGTCTTGTCGTGAGATAAGTTCTGGCAAAAGACTGGTGGTTATCTCACTTGCGACAGCAATATTGTTCCCGTCGCTGAGGCACTCAATTTCTGCAAGTCCGATACATCCTGACGATGCATCATGGATTTGGTCTGGTTCAATAACCATAAGCCGAATGAACTGACAGGTTGTTGACGGGAATTTCAGCTGAAGAATGGGCCCCGCATCAAATGCTGTTTCAAACTGAAACTCTGCAAGCGGTTGACCGTCAGTAAAATCGCTTTTCAGTGCCCCAATAATCTGGAATTTGCGGGGAATTCCGAAGTTGTTTGGGTGTGCGTGAGGAACGTTGTCACTGATATCCGTAGCATGCAGGCAGATGCCATTCACGGCCGCTGGTTTGCTGAGTTTGATATCAATGTGACATGCGCTGCGAAAGGGTACATCGGTGAAGAACGCAAGGCTTCGACTGCCGGTGTTTGCATCCATTACGTAGGGGACAACGCCATCGACTAGAAATTGTGGATCACGTGCGCCTTCAGGCGAACTATCAGATGATGAATAGGTGACGTTGCCATTGAGGCCAACATTTTGCTGTCCACAAAAGATGAGCATCTCGGCAAGCTGTAGGAGGTAGCGGTTGTCCCATGCTCGTTGTGAAAGCAAGGTTGCTTCAAGCCGGACTCGTGTGGCAAGAACCGCTTTGCAAGGAACTGAAAGGGGCGCTTTTCTCGGTAGTACGTGGTCTTCTTTCGTAAAAGATGCGAGGAGAGTTTTTGTGCCAGTCTCGTCATGAATCGCCCAGATCTTAAATGCCTCAGGAAAACCATCAGCCTCCACCGTTGAGTCTGGGTTGTGATAGAGAGACGGAACAAGAATGATTTCATTGATGGTCGTCTCATTTTCGAGTGTTACCTCAATCCATTCTTCATGATCATCTGTATCATAGGCCTGTGAACGAAACCCGATTGGCCCAATGCCGCTTAGAAGCCTCGGATGAGCAAGGGTCTCGAGTTCCTGGTCTATCGCCTGAATTCGTTCTTCGAGACGCGGTGTCGCCCACGGGCTTTGCAAGGTTTGTTCAGCCGAAACCGTGAGTGATGTTCCAAGACAAAGAAAAAAGACGCTCGTGTGATAGGTGAGCCACTTCATGAGAATGTGTCTTTTGAAACGATGTCTAGTTTCTGTGGATGCTTCCTGAATCGAGAGAGCACAGTGCATGCATGATCCGGCTTGTATCCTTCTGGTAGGATAAGGCAAATAATGAACATCCCTCGACATCACTGTAATCTAGCGGAGATCCAGAAACAATTTATAGCACGATCGTGTCGCTCCGAGCGAAGTGCGCGAGGCCCTACAGCGTAGACTCAAGGCTTCAAGCGGTGCGTTGACTCCCATGCTGATAGCTGTTGATTTCAAAGCCTAAGGTCAGACCCTCAAGAATGAAGGAAATGAGTGAAATGACATGTCCACAGATGTTTGGAACTGGTTCGTTGAACACGGCTGCAACGTACATTTCTCTCTTATGTCTTTGTTTGCCAGGAAGCCTCGCCTTGGGGGCGAAGTCTGCTGGTGAATCACCGGTTGATCCAGATGGCTCTCTTGTACGAGTTGGCGATACGTTCAGCCTTCCTGATGGCCCAGCGTGGGACGGATCGGGTGAACTGGTGGTCAGCGATGTGAAAGACCAGTCTGTCCATTGCTATCGTCCAGTTGAAAAGAGCTGGAAGGCAGTGCCAATTGAGTCGGCCCGCTACTCAGGTTTTTTCGTGCAGTGTGGGACGTTGTATGCGGCTGACAATGGCAATGGCGTTGTTCGGCGATTTCCGGGGATGACCCCAGAGCAGATTGATGCAGCAGAAACATACTCGCTTGGTGAACCTGACAAAAAAGGAAAGCCCCCACGACCAAACGATTTGGTTGTTGATCGGCAAGGAAATATCTACGTCACTGTGACTGGGAGGAATGAAGTTGTGTGTGTTCGTTCTGATGGAACTACCAGTGTTGCGACAACAGGTGTTATCTCTCCAAATGGAATCACCATGAGTCCGGATGAGAAGACGCTCTACGTTGCAAGCTATAAGCCAAAGACGATTGAGAAATTTCCTGTTGTATCACCAGGTGTACTTGGGGATCAGCAACGCTTTGCAGTGATGGATGATGGTGACGCGCCGGGCGCTGATGGTATGGCCATTGACTCTGCAGGCAATGTCTACTGTGCGGGAGCTACCGCAGTGTGGATTTGGAATTCAGCAGGGCAATTACTTGAAACAGTTGAATGTCCCACGCGACCAATCAATGCCACCTTTGGTGGAGCCGACAGGAAAACGTTGTTTATTGCCTGTTTCGATGGAGTGTATGCACTGCCCATGAAGATATCGGGCGTAAAGCCAGCCGACGGTTTGCAGGCAAATTAGACCAATCGCTGGCACAAAATTTTCATAGTGCGATACTATTGTCTCCTGTAGGACGGGAAGAAAAGATTGTCTGTTCATTTGTGATAAAAGGGGATTCGTATGTGTGGTCGTGGTGTATCAATCAAGTGTTGGGTTTGCTGGGTCGCCTTGGCGTGCAGTGCAATGGGTGTTGTCGTCACAGGTGCTGAAATCGAACGTTCAGCGAGCGTGTCACCTGTGCCTGCAGATGTTCAGGTCACGAAGGTAGCGGGAGCAAAACCCCGGAACGTTGTCTTCATTCTTTCGGATGACCATCGATACGATGCCATGAGTTTCCTGGGGCATCAATTTGCCGAAACGCCACATCTCGATTCACTTGCTTCAAACGGCGTGCATTTTGAAAATGCATTTGTCACCACATCGTTGTGTTCACCGAGTCGTGCATCCATTCTGACGGGCCTCTACACGTTTCGGCATCGCGTTATCGACAACAATCGATTGGTTCCTGATGGAACACTTTTCTTTCCGCAGTATCTGCAGAAGGCCGGATACTCAACCGGCTTCATTGGAAAGTGGCACATGGGCGGCCATCATGATGATCCACGTCCGGGCTTTGATTATTGGGTGAGTTTTAAAGGGCAGGGGAACTATTTTCCACCAAACCCGAACTACACAATCAATGTCAATGGAAAGCGTGTGCCACAAGATGGCTACATCACGACGTTGTTGACAGACTATGCGATCGACTTTCTTGAGCAGCAGACGGAGCGTGATAAGCCATTCTTTCTTTACCTGTCGCACAAGGCAGTGCATTCAAACTTCACACCAGAAGATCGCTATAAGGGTCGGTTTGATGGAAAAGAGTTTGATAGACCAGACAGTGAAGACAAAGTTGTTGGCAATGACCGAAATCTTCCGCGATGGCTTCTTGACCAACGGAATAGTTGGCATGGTGTCGACTTTCCGTATCACAGTGAGCTCGACATTGAAGCGTATTACAAGCGGTACTGCGAGGCGCTCTGTTCAGTGGACGACAGTGTAGGAACAGTACTTGAACAGCTCGACAAAATGGGTATTCGTGATGAGACGCTCGTTATCTACATGGGCGACAATGGCTTTATGTTCGGCGAGCATGGTCTTATTGATAAGCGTGTTGCCTACGAGACATCCATTCGAGTGCCGATGCTGATGCAGTGCCCCGATCTGTTTAAGGGCGGTACTGTTGTTGAAGAGATGGTTGCCAATATTGACATCGCTCCAACAGTGATGGAAGCAATGGGAGTTGAAAAGCCACCGCATATGGATGGAGAGAGTTTTATTGATCTTGGTAAAGGGCTTGATGTGCCGTGGCGTGACTACTTTCTTTATGCGTATTACTGGGAGAAAAACTTTCCGCAGTCTCCGACAGTCTTTTCGCTACGGAGCGATAAGTACAAGTACACGACGTACTATGGTCTTTGGGATACGGATGAGTTCTACGATATTCAGGCTGATCCGAATGAGCAGAACAACTTGATCCGTGATCCTTCTGTGAAGAAGGAAATGAAAGCCATGGAGCAACGGCTCTTTCGTATGATGGCCGACCTTGGTGGGATGGATATTCCAATGAATGCGCCACGCGGTGGGTTTAACAACAAGCGGTTGCGAGAACGTGACGGAGATCAGGCGGCGGATTTCCCGAGTGACTTTGTTGTTGATGAACCCTTAAATAAAAACGCGAACTAGATATCAGCAGATATCGAAACTGGTTAGCGTAGTTTGCCGGCGGGTGTTTCTGCAGCAAGTTGATCAATCATTTGTGTGCAGGCACGTTCAACGGCGGTCTGCCACTGGTGTGGTTGAAGTCCATCGTTTATTTCTGGTCGGCTGTGGGCAAAGATGACGCCGCGGGCGGAGTTTACGAGAGCACCGAGGCCATGTTCATCAAAGCCGCCGGCGACTCCGGCGGCTGTTCCACCTTGATGGCCGAAGCCAGGGATGAGGATCCAGGTGTGGGGCATGGCATTTCGGAGTGCCGTGAGTTGCTCGGGCCATGTTGCGCCGACAACGGCACCGACTGCACCGTATTGTTGGTCGCCGGCTGTTTGGATTGCTGTGGCCTCTACACCCTTGGCGACATGATCGTAGACATGGCTTTGGTCAACCTTGAGGTCCTGGAAATCTTTTCCGCCGGGGTTTGATGTTTTGACAAGCACAAAAATACCGGCATT
>JADHSL010000043.1 GCA_016776925.1 Pirellulales bacterium
AAAGCATCTCTTTACACGTCCGCACAACAATGAATGCGCTGTGAATACATACAAGCGTCCCGTTTTTACAACTACTTGCGCCGAAAGGCTTTGCTGTTCGCTTCCCTACTCCCCGCCAAGAGCCAGTCGTCTATACTGATAGACAATAAGTATTCTTAGAACTGCCATCAAACAGTTCTTACTCGTAACAAGGAACCTCTCATGTCCTACCGATCATTCGGTATCGTTTTGACAGTCGCTTGTGCCCTAATTGGTGCTCGTGCTGCAACAGCCGGTTGCGGCACCTGTGACAAAACAGTTGTTGAAAATGCTGCAAACAATGAAAGTTTTAGTACCCTCGTTGCAGCGGTGAAGGCTGCTGGACTTGCTGAAACCCTCTCTGGAAGTGGTCCATTTACAGTTTTCGCACCAACCAATGCAGCATTTGAAAAATTACCTGCTGGCACCGTTGAAAAACTTTTAAAGCCAGAGAATAAAGATCAACTTGTAAAAGTTTTGACATACCATGTCGTCCCCGGAAAGGTCATGGCGAAGGATGTTGTCAAACTCAGTAAAGCAAAAACAGTCGAGGGATCAGAAGTTGCAATCGCCGTCAATGGTGGTGTTGTGACGGTTGATAATGCAAAAGTAATTAAGACTGATGTCAATTCCAGCAATGGAGTTATCCACGTCATCGATACAGTAATTCTTCCGAAAAACTAATCTGTTTTGGAAGTTTGCTCACAAAATTGAAAAGGTTGCCAGCAGGAGTTGGCAACCTTTTTCTTTTGATTATTCATTCGTGAAATTCATATTTTAAAATAGATTGCATTACCTCTGTAGACACCTGACACGAAAGAGAGTGCACGCCAAAATCATCGACAATACTTTTTTTTGGCTCTGCCTGATCGATCCCTTTCTTCTCTAGATATACATATGGTTTGGCATCCAAAGGCGGGACTGATCGTTCGAAGTGATGGCGGTACTCAACAGGAAGACAGATTTGTTTAATCCCAAAATTACTTTTGGAAGGCGATTCAAATACATCTCGAACCTCATATACCACCGTGATGTCGTCACCTTCTGGTGGCCCATCGCCTAATAATTTTCCGGGAAGAAAGGCCGATCGAGCCGGCCCAACCACTAATTCAATAGGGATTGATTCTTTTGTAAGCCAGACTTTGATGTGATACCGGCTAGTCGTTTCATCAGAAGAAGCAAGAGCGTATCCCACAAGACAGTTATCGCTTACGACTGACAGGCCAAGCTGGGTAGGGCCATTCAGTGATCGCGTTCTGAGACGACCGCTTTGAGCATTACCTAACGTAATAGAATGCTCTACTGGCTTCTTGACCGATTCAACGCTTACGACATTGTACAATTCTTCAAAATCAACACCCCGCACCTCTGTGGCCCCGAGGAAGCCAATGCTGACTGCTGCATAGAGAAAGATATCCTGTGCTTTCTTTTGAACTATATTTTTTGTTTGCATAAATAATCCTCCCAAAGCACTCCGTCTTTCTCGTGCTATTCCCGACGCGGAACAAAAAGGCTTTTCAAGAGTGAACCCAAGATCACATATGTGAGAATCATTGCGACTATACGAACGACATACATGGTTATAAGATTCGGGGGACCTCCAGACAGAGCCATCTGAATCATGAAAAGTCCAAGGTAATGTCCAGCCAGCGGACAGAGAACAAAATAAATCAGCACAAGAAGAAGGACACGCATTTTGAAAACCAGCCAAAAGTAGAAACTGGGAGCCACGAGCATTTTGATTCTACGGTTTCTTACCAAAATTTCCTTGGAAAAATTCCTGATGAAAATACGGACTCATGGGTTTTCTATAAAGGAACGGGCTTGATGGAGCATGTAAACCTGGATCGTCTTGAAAGACTTATTCACATTCCGGTTCATTCGCGACCAGACTGGCTAAAAAATGCTCGTGAGGACGCTGAGGAACTTCTCTGGCTTGCTTGTCGTGCAAGTACAAATCAAGACCTTGCTTCACTTGAAGAACTGGATCGAGAAGCAGGCATCATGGCCGAAAGACTTCAGTACCGTATGGACAACGAACTCTAAAAAAAACAGTTTCCCCAGACCTATAAAAAGCTGAAGAAACTGTTATTTCGTGTGTTACCAGTGATTTCTATGAGTTCGATCAATCTCTTGTTCGAACAACATGAGGCTCTCCGCAACGATCCCAGCGAATTGTTGCACTGAAATCACAGCAGCAGTAATCAACATGCGTTACACCACTGCCAATCAGAGCACATCGAGTCGATACGTCTGGTGCCTCACAGACACAGCACTCAGGTACACAGAGTGTGACCGGTACTGGGCAGCCGTCGCATGGACTACAAATCATCAGGCAGATTTCGACCTTAGGTGGCGGTGGACAACGGTCTTTTCCACAACAACCAAAAAGCCCGGCATCAGCATGACTGGAACCCAAAACGACAACAAGCATCGCTGCTACTATTGAGAATGTTTTCCACGTTTTCACGTTGAAACTCCTTCGGTATATCGAGTGAATTGAAACTGCCAACAATAGTACCAACGATAAAACTCAAAATCGAGTTTTTAGGTACTTTTTTGAAAAAGTACCTAAAACACGCCAAACAGAGCTTTATGGCAACTCCCATCCTTCACGATAGGACCGGCTCACGAATTGGTTCACTTCAGAAACATTTGGACTTTTCAGTTTTTCGGCATCCCACTGAATTCGTGTTCCCTCACCAGCCCGCAGCGCGAGGTTCCCAATAAGTATTGTTTCGGTGAGGCGACCTGCGTAGCCAAAATTGGACATGGTCCCCGGTTCATACTCTCCCTTGATCGAACTCACAAACTCCCATTTCTGACGCTGATCACCGCTTCCCTTAAATGGAATTCGTGGCAACGTTTCAGCCGGTGGCTTGAAGTCAACAAAATCTTCTTCTGGTAAAAGAAAATAACGTGCTCCATATGAATCCGGTGAGAACAGGACACCCTTGCTTCCAACAACAACAGCACCACTCGTTTTCCGACCACCCTCTTTCTGTTTATTTACTTTCTGTTGGAATGATTCGGGTAGCTGTTTGATAATTGCTTCTGGCGGCAGTTCGCCTCCGTCGTACCAATGGAATTTACACGGTGGCAGACCAGCCCGCTTGCCGAACTCAAAGAGAAGATGTGAACTTCCTGGGAATGTCTCCCCCTCGAAAAGACCAGGGTTTTTCACCGCAGTCACCGCATCAGCATCAAAAAGCTTCAATGCCATAATGGGCATATTGGTCGTGTGACAGGCCATGTCACCAAGAGCTCCAGTTCCAAAATCAACCCATCCTCGCCAATTGAAGGAGTGGTACACGCCTTTTTTAAATGGACGCATCGGTGCTGGTCCTATCCAGGCATCCCAGTTGAGGTTTTCCGGAACTGGATCTTCACCAGTGGGTCTACCCTTGCCTTGTGGCCAGACGGGTCGATTCGTCCAAACATGGACTTCTGCTACA
This sequence comes from Pirellulales bacterium, assembly GCA_016776925.1. Lineage (GTDB taxonomy): Bacteria > Planctomycetota > Planctomycetia > Pirellulales > UBA1268 > UBA1268. The sequence goes on from JADHSL010000043.1 coordinate 3,474, forward strand.
TCTCCGATTGCACCACTTCGAATGACTTCAACTGCCTCACGCAGTCCATTCTCACTCGTGCCCTGATTTCCCATCTGTGTGACAACGCCCATTTTCTCCGCTGTCTCACGCATTAACCGAGCTTCGTGGATGGACCAGGTCAGTGGCTTTTGACAATACACATGTTTCTTCATCTGCATTGCCTTTAATGCTGCAACTGCATGTGTGTGATCAGGCGTACTGACTGTCACAATGTCGATCTTGTCTCCAAGTTTCTCAAGCATTTCACGGAAGTCATCAAACTTTCCTGCATCGGGAAACTCTCGTGACTTTTTATCGACAGTTCCTCCATCGACATCACATAAGCCAACAATACTGACTCCTTGTTCAGCAATATGGCTGGTATCGCTACTGCCCTTACCACCAACGCCTATACATGCAGCCGAAAGTCCTTGCAGGACCGATTCATTAGCTCGTACAACTGGGCTTCTACTCGACCAGACTCCGAAGCCAGCACCTATCGCAGCTGTACGACTTAGAAACTGTCGGCGGGATGTGGATGAACTCATGCGTGCTATTCCTTTGTTGTCAAAGCTAATTTCTTCTTGTCTCTATGACGACTTACAATTCACATGCCTTTGAAATGTTATAATTCAATTTGAGAATTGCACCAAAGACGTGTTTGTATCTTATACGATATTGCTTTATGCATTTCCTTTTCTGGCTACTATAAATGAAGAATGCCAAAGGCGGCCTCTCTAAACCATCATGCAAACACATGAAACAAAAATGTGCTCTTTAACTTTCATGCTGATCGATTGGGTATTCAGTAAAACTAGGATGATTTTTGACTCAAACAAAACAACGGATACAGCCTGGTTATCTCGCCTCACATACTCTGTTACCTCTATGTCGTAACAAAATTATTCCTTACACATTTACGATTGCCATAACGTCAAATACTACTCTGATCACCTCATTGCCCTGTACTTACAATGCTTTATCAAACACTTCCCCTGCGACTTTCTCTTCTTGCAATCATTGCATCCGTCTGCAGCGTCACCATAGCGGCCACGCCAGAGATTATTCTTCAGGCAGGCGGTGTCATAAAAGAAAATAGTGATGGAGCCATTGTCGACATTGATCTCAGTGATCGTCCCCTGAATGACCAACTCATAGAGGCACTTGTTGCACTTCCAAAACTTTCAGTACTACGGCTACGAAGAACATCAATCAGCGATGAACAGCTTGGTCAACTAAGTTCACTCAAGCTACGAATGATCGACTTGAGAAACACGAATATCACAGATACTGGTCTCACTCACCTTGCTCAGATTCAGTCTCTCGTCGACATACAGCTTGAAAAAAGCAAGATCACAGATGTTGGTGTTCAAAAGCTAGCTGATCTTGATCTCAAAAGTTTTAATGCTAACTACTGCACCAGTATTAGTAATCGTTCATTAGCTGTTCTTGCCGCCATGCCGTCGCTCGAACAAGTTCAGCTTGATTACACAAAAATAAATGATGAGGGCATGGCTGTGCTCGCAGCAACAAGCCGATTAAAACGGCTACGTATTCGTGGTGTTGATGTCACTGGCGATGGTCTTATTCATATTGCAGAATTGAAAGGCTTAAGCCGACTCAACCTACGTGATACATCACTCGATGATGCAGGCCTTACAGTGATCGCTGCACTACCAGCACTTGACTGGCTCGATATCAGCGAATGCCGCCTTGCTACACCAGATGGACTAGCCCAGCTAGGGAAAACATTCACGCTTACCTATCTTGACCTTTGGGAAACAAAAACAAACGATACCGTCCTTGCTGCTTTCAATGAATTAACAAATCTCAAGTTCTTGAATCTTAAGGCGACATCGACGACCGATGAATCGCTGCCAACAATCATGAAGATGGTCCAGCTTTCTGAACTTAACGTCGCCGGAACCCAACTCACTGATACAAGTTTTCTTGCATTTGGAAAACTGCCGTTGCTCAAAAAATTAAATGTAGCAAATACCGATATCGGATTTGATACGATCGATATGCTTCTGGAATCACGCGATGATCTCGAGGTTATCGAATTTGAGAATTAACTAAGAATTCAAAAAGTAGGTTTTCTCCTACTTGGTCTTTCCTCAGAACAAACGCATGCGTGACCCTCCGACCTGAATCACGATCCTGACTTCTTTTGTCTTCGACAACGTGCAGAACAGTAACGCACATTCGGCCAGCAGTTTTCCCATTTCTTTCGCCAGGAAAATGGTCTTCCGCAAACCGCACATATTTTCTCGCAATATGTACCCTTACGTGAAACACAACGTGGTGGAGTGGTGGAGGACACGAGCCTACCTTTTGTTCAAGCTATATACGAATAACTGTAGGCGTCTGAGAAATATTCGTCTTGCCCTTCTTGGTCCAACTACGTGCCAGGTCGGGGTTTTATAGCCTTCGTCCTCGTACTACTGTGATGAAAATTATGTCATTGTCAGTAATGGTCAGAACTTCGTATTCTAAAAATTGGGATTCACCTCTTCATATGGATACTTGTCATGTCATCCCGCACCCAAAAACTTTTTGTCTTTTTCATTTGCCTCTTCCTAAGCGGCTTAAGTCCGATAGCTTTTGCTCAGGGCAACGAAGATGGTAATACCGTTACCGAACAAAATGCTGGGGTGGCAAATGAAGAGACCACAACACAGTCGCTTTCTGAATCTATCGACGCACAGTTTGGGTTCATCGTTGAAAACATGGCAAAGGTTCTTTTCTGGGTGCCAGTACAGGCTGTTCCCATCCCTTTGATCGTGCTGATTCTCTTTTGTGGATCTCTTTTCTTTACGATCTATCACAAATGGCTCAACATTCGTGGTTTCAAACATGCCATCGACATCACACGTGGAAGATACGACAACCCAAACGATCCTGGGGAAATCTCACACTTTCAGGCTCTTACATCCGCTCTCAGTGCAACTGTTGGGCTTGGTAATATTGCTGGCGTTGCTGTTGCCATTCACACAGGTGGTCCCGGTGCTGTTATCTGGATGATGCTGATCGGCCTCCTCGGTATGACTGCAAAATTTAATGAATGCACCCTCGCAATGGTTTACCGAAAGGTTCGTCCTGATGGCACAGTCGATGGTGGCCCGATGCACTATCTTGAAATTGGTCTGCAGGAACGTGGGTTTCCTTTTCCTGTTGCAAAGGCTTTCGGTCTTGTCTTTGCCCTTTTCTGCATCGGCGGTTCTTTCGGTGGGGGCAATATGTTTCAGGCAAACCAAGCCACATCAGCTGTCCGTGGAATGCTAGGCGATGTTGCAGGAATTAATTGGGTTTTTGGTAGCGTTCTCGCCTTTCTGGTTGGCCTTGTCATTATTGGTGGAATTAAGCGCATTGGGCAGGTGACTGAAAAAATTATTCCTCTTATGTGCGGGATTTATGTCCTGGCTGGGCTTGTCATTCTCGTGATTCACATAAAGCAAGTTCCTGATGCCGCTGTTCTCATTGTGCGATCCTGCGTGTCACCAGAGGCAGCATACGGAGGCTTTATCGGCGTACTTGTGCAAGGCATTCGGCGAGCAGTTTTCTCGAATGAAGCCGGGGTTGGATCTGCTGCGATTGCTCATGCAGCAGCAAAAACAGACGAACCGGTCCGTGAAGGGCTCGTGGCTATGCTTGGACCGTTCATTGACACGGTTGTTATCTGCACAATGACAGCACTCGTTGTCATTGTGAGTGGGGCCTATAACACACCAGAAGCTGGTCAAGGAGTTGAAATGACTCGTTGGGCATTCTCTGAGACACTTAGTTGGTTTCCCACAATTCTCAACATATCCGTATTTCTATTTGCATACTCAACAATGATCAGCTGGTCATACTACGGAGAGAAGGCCTGGCAATATATCTTCGGAACAACACGAACAGCCATTATTATTTATCGAATTATTTTTCTCGGGTTCATCATACTTGGAGCCGTTGCGTCCTTAGATAACGTTATCGAGTTCTCAGATCTTATGATTCTGTCTATGGCTTTCCCAAATATTATCGGGGGGGTCATTCTTGCGCCCCGTGTGAAGACTCTGTTGGAAGACTATTGGCGACGATATAAAAACAACGAATTTGTTGTCTACGACTAATCAATTGAAGAAGGTGTGCTATGGCGCTTCATGTTTCTACTGTTGTTGTACCAATTGATTTCTCAGTCGCATCAACTGGTGCAATAGAGACTGCTCTTGAGATTGTTGATAGTCCATCACAACTTCATCTCATTCACGTCATGCTGCCACTTGAGACGATGTCACCTGGTGTTTTGCTCGGCGACGTCACTGATGTCTCTCGAACTGAAAAAGTAACGACTGCCCTCAAAAAACTTGCAGATGACCACGATGCAGACGGTGCTCATCTTGCCGTAATGATTGGCACACCTGGTCTTGAAATCTCTGATTATGCAAAACGGCATGAAGCTGATCTCATTCTTATCCCATCACACGGATACCACGGCATGAAACGACTCTTCTTAGGCAGTGTGGCTGAGCGCGTCTTACGTCACGCCCCGTGCAGGGTTCTTGTGCTCAGACGTACTGATAACGAATAGACCAAAGTCTCTTACAAGAGCTACTCAAACGTTATCAGTTCCTCGATAGCATCCTCGTCCTCAAACGGATCAAAACAACCGTCCAGCGGTCCGTAATCAGATGCGGAAATAACGCGACTGGTAAATATCTGGAATGTGTCATTCATTATTTTGGCCTCTTGCCACATGATGATACCTCACCAGTATTTGATACTGAAGGCCATCATTGAGGGTAATCTCAGCATACTGCTTGGATTTCTTCCAGGAAAATTTTATCTTCGGTAATTCAAATATACGCTGAGTCCTAGAGTTCCTGCACGGATACCTTCTCCTCCTGACAGAAAGATCGAAATGTCGACTGCAAGTCCCACGAGCCCACCTACGACTGATCCTTGGTTTCAGGACCGATTTGCAGAACGAATTGGTGGGGCCGGTTACGGAAAAGGTACTGAGGTCTATAAATTTGAACTTATCAAGCGGGCTAAACGCCTCGCGCTTGCTGAACATCCTGAACGAAAAATGCTCGACTTTGGTATCGGCGAAAATGATGAAATGGCACCTGAAAGTGTTCGGGATGCCATGAGGCACGAAATTGATCGGCCAGAAAATCGTGGATACGCCGACAACGGTATTCTGGAGTTCAAAGAAGCTGTCGCCGCTTTCATGGAAAGAGAATTTCGTGTTGCCCTTGATCCTGCAAAAGAAATTAATCATTGCATCGGATCAAAGACTGCTTATGCGATGCTTCCAGCCGCTTTCATAAATCCAGGAGATGTTACTCTCATGACTGTGCCGGGCTACCCAGTAGCTGGCACCGCAACTCAGTGGTTTGGTGGTTACGTCCATAAGCTTCCGCTTGTACCTGAAAATAACTTCTTCCCTGACCTTGATGGTATTCCTGCAGACATTCTCTCTCGGAGTAAGCTTCTCGTACTCTGCTATCCGAATAGTCCGACCGGTCAAACGGCGACTGAAGATTTCTATAAAAAGGTTGTTGCGTTTGCAAAGAAGAATAAGATCATTGTTGTTCAAGACGCGGCGCACATGATGCTTTCGTATGAAACAGAGCCCCTTTCCTTTTTGTCAATCGATGGCGCGAAAGATGTGGGTGTTGAAGTCCACTCGATGTCAAAAGGCTTCCATATGATCGGTTGGCGGCTTGGATGGGTTTGTGGGCATGAAAAGATTGTGCAGGCTTTTGCGGATGTAAAAGACAATTGTGATTCCGGTCAATTTATTGCCATTCAAAAAGCTGCTGCCGCTGCTCTCGCAGACCCGACTATTCCCAATCAGGTCCGAGAAAAATATCGTCGTCGACTTGAAAAGCTTGTTGGCGTTCTTCGAGGTGTTGGCTTCGAATGTGAAATGCCAGGAGGCACATATTTTCTGTACACAAAAAGCCCAAAAGGCGCCGGTGAACTCACTTTTGCGAATGCCTCTGAAGCAGGGCAATTCCTGATAAAAGAACTCTCAATTTCAACTGTACCGTGGGATGACTGTGGGGCTTTCACTCGATTTTCAGTCACGTATGAAGCTCACGATGAAACTGCTGAAGACGAGCTTATGGCTGAACTTCATACTCGATTATCACAAGCACAACTGACATTCTAAGAAGACGGTCGAACTCCACCTGACAAAGGACGAGCATACATGCCTATTCGCATCGTCCACACTGCAGATAATCACATTGGGATGCCGTTTCGGCAACATGAGGATGAGACCCGTAACCAGCTTCTCGAAGAACGCTTTGAAGCCCTCGAACGTCTTATTGATACCGCAAACAACAATCATGCTGACTTCTTTGTCATCAGTGGTGACCTCTTTGATTCCACGCGTGTAAAAACACCGTATATCGAACGAACCGTTGGCATCCTTACTAAATTTACCGGCACCTCGGTGCTTGTTCTCCCTGGCAACCATGACTTCTACGCTGGTGATGACACAGAAGTCTGGAAACGTTTTCAAAAGGCGTCATCTGAATGCTTAAATATCGAACTGCTTACGACAACATCCGTCGTTACTTTTGAAGTGAGTGGAGAGACTGTCCAGTTTTTCCCATGCCCCTGCCCATCAAAAACCGGGAAGGATCCTGTCATTGCCTGGATCACCGATGTCGAGAAAACCCTATCGGCCCTCCGCATCGGAATTGCTCATGGCAATGTCACCGGCTTGGGAATGGATGCCAACGATCATTATTTCACCATGACAATGCCTGACCTTGAGGCAATCGGTCTCACCACATGGTTGCTGGGGCACATCCATGTTCCGTTTCCAACGACAACTTCAGGATCTGAGTCACAACTTTTTATGGCTGGAACTCACACACCAGACTCAGTCCGATGCAAGCACTCTGGATCGGCATGGCTTCTTGATTTCGAAGAATCTCAATTAAAAAACTACAAAAGATTAAGCCCTGGAAAAATTAAATTTGTACGAATTGATCGAAGTCTGCATCACCTAAATGATATTTCTGAACTTCAGAAAATATGTGATTCACTGGATCCACATGCCGTACTACTGGACCTCAAACTTTCTGGTCAATTATCGACTGATGAGCAGAATGAATTGCACAAGTCCATAGAAACAATCCAAAATCGATTTCGAACATGCACTGTCGATCTTGATATCAAAAATAAAATTGATTCCAGTACAATTGCGACACTTTACCCACAGGGAACACTTGCTGAGCGTCTTCTCTCAACACTTCTAGCTGACAGTCAACATCCAAATGATGTCACGCTGGCTCATGATTTGATTCAGGAGATTTCGAACTCATGAGGCTGACTTCGATTAGACTCCATCCATTCGGTACGTTTCGGGACACTTCCTGGGATCTCTCAAGCCCACTCGTGGTCATCAGCGGACCGAATGAGACTGGGAAGTCGACTCTGAGACAGGCAATTTTTCATAGCCTCTTTACACCAACTGATCTGACTCCCGCGAGGTTACGTGATTTAATTTCACCATGGTTTCCTCTCCCGGGTGGTGACTACGCATCAATCACAGTCGGTATTGAGCACAACGGAAATCGCTATCAACTGCAGAAAAGATGGGGGTCACAGCCCGCTTCGAGTCTCACTACTCCTGATGGATCAGAGCTTGGTGAAACACAAACTATTGCTGCAATTCTTGAACAACTATGTGGCCATAATGAGGCAACCTATCGGCATGTCTTCTTCACCGGGCATGATGAATTAGAGAGTACGATCGCCAAACTTGATGCACATGCATTCGATCTGAGAGATATTCGCAGCCTTGCTCAAACTGGAAAAGAAACTACAGGGGATGTAGATCAAAGAAGGCTCGAACAAGTACTCGAAGATCGCATCAAGAGCTATTTCAGTCGCTGGGATGATACGCGACAGCGACCAATTCGACAGAATGGCCAGGAAAAGGTCATTGGCAATGAATGGAAACAGGGTGTTGGGAAAATCCTGACTGCCTGGTACACCTGGCAGCGTCTTGTGGAAGAACGAAAAACAATTCACTCACTTGAAAAAGAAATTGATCTACTTACTTCTCAACTTCTTGCGATCGAAGCCCAAATAAAGACCGATCGAGACTTTCTCGGCCGGTTTGGTTTTATGCGGGATCAATTAGCTGAGCGACGCATTATGGAGGAGCGGGTAACACGGCTCACAGGAGAAGCTGGCATACTCAAAAAAGCGTTTGCTGCCTGGCCAACCGCCAAAGCGGCAGTGGACGCCTGGGAAACACAGCGGAAGACTCTTATTACTCAGGCCAATAAACTGCAGGATGAACTTGGTACAGCAAGAGCACGTGAACAAGCCACGGGTTTTACGGCAAGCTACACTGCTATTCAGGCAGCGAAAAATAGTATGGCAGAGGCTCTAGGCGCTGTCGACGATCAACCTCTCCTTGCTCCCGATACGCTCTCTCGTATTGAGAACCTAGATTCTGAAATTGTTAGTCTTTCACACAAGCTTGCTGCCCACTCTTTGACATACTCTATCGAGTCTCAATCAAATAAATCTGCTCTGGTTACAGATGCAAACCAACCACCCAAACCGATTGAGTTGGGTGACGATCCGATAATCGGAACGGCGTCCGGCCGGGTTCGTATTGAAACCTCCGACCTGATTATTACGGTTGATAGTGGTGAGGAAAATATTCAGACGGTATTAGAGAACCTCAACACAAAGCGTGAATCACTTCAGCAGTTGTTGGAAAAATGCAAGGTTGCCTCTGTTGCCAAGGCCAAAGAACAAGCCTCGCGGCACGCCGACCTCACCCATCGCCTGAAAACAAAACAAGAGACGTATCGTGCACTCCTTCAGGACAAGACACAGTCAGAATGGGATCAAGAGTTCAAAGCTCTCGAAAGCCTCCCGCAAACACGGGAGAGCAAATCAATTGAGCAAGAACTAGAGACGTTGCGTCATTCGGTTGCTACGAATGAAAACGCTATAGAAATGCATCAACAGAACCTTCTGGTGTGGGAGCAAGCCCATACAGACCTCGAAACACTAGGAGAAAAACTTCTTATCGCTCAGCAAAATCTCCGTACTACTGAATCCAAACTCACATCACTCCCTGAGGTTCCCTCGGAATTTTCATCCATTGATAAATTTTTGCACTCACTCGATTCTGCACAAGAACGAATGAATGCGGGTAGTGAACCGCGATCTCAACTCGGTTCCAAAAGAGGTACATTGGAAGGCCAATTGGGAGAGCGACGCAGTGAAGATCTCACCGAGGAAGCGGAGCATGCACGATTTCAATTTGAACGCATTCTTGAGGAGGGTAACTGTTACAAACGAATTGAAAAAACACTTGCACAAGTTTCTCCCAATGCAAGTGATTCTCTTGACCACTTGAGCAAACGTATCACCGAAATATTCTCCAGCATTTCATGTAGTGATTCTCAGCTTGAATTTAATGACACACTTCCGTCACATATCACTCGCGGCCTTGTCACACTATCACCAGACAGACTTTCTCAGGGTGCACGCGGTGCTCTTGCGATTGCTATTCGTATTGCACTCGCAGAGTCATACCTTCAATCCTCGAATGGATTTGTCATGCTGGATGATCCATTCGTTCACATGGACACAGATCGCCTCGGGCAAGCTATTTCTGTTGTAAAATCTTTTTCTGAAAAACATCCTGTAATTTTTTTCACATGCCATGAAAACCAGGCCTCACTGCTCCTTCGTTGAACACTCATAAGCAGAGTGCGGAACAGAATCTCAACTCATCCGTTCTATAAGACCCGTCGCGCGACGAATAGGTTTTTTTATTGCTGCTTCAAGGACATCTTGTGGACTCACAATTGTCACTTTTTTGATCGCCCTTGTCACAGCCGTATAAAAAAGTTCACGAGTGACGATACGACTGCGATGTTCTGGTAGTACAACGATCGCATGCTGATACTCTGAGCCCTGACTTTTATGAATGGTAATCGCATGGACGGTTGCAATATCTTCAAGTCTTGAGACCGGCACTCGAACATGTTGTCCTGGTTGGCCAAAAACGGCTTCGAACCGATTCTCACTATCATCAGAACGCACAATGACTCCAACATCGCCATTAAAGAGTGCCAGTGAACGGCAATTCCGAGTAACCATGACTGGCTGGCCTACATACCACGATGTCGCCGGGGGAATACCGAGCTTTGTTTCAATACTCGCATTCCACTGACTCACGCCTGTAAAGCCCCCACGATGTGCGCAAAGGACCTGGAGTTCCTGTTGTATGCGGAGAACAGTATCGAGGTCAGTTTGTTCTGCCGCCCCTTGCAATCGCTTTGCGTGGCTACCAATTTCAGCTACGAGTTCCTCTATTGCTCGTGCATTTGTTGGTTCAATCCACTGAATATCAGTATGGCCTGATTGAAGAACAGTGAGTGTTTGAGCAACATCACCCGCGCGAATTGACTCTGCTAGGGCCAAAACACCCGGTGCATCTTTTGCACGGTGAATTATCTTCAGTTCTTCAATTCTTTTATGGAGAGGATGTCGACTGAAGTGACTGGAGCGAAAACTAGCAATATCTCCTAATACTGTCCCTGCATCGACACTGGCAAGCTGATCAGGATCACCCACAAGAATGATTTCAGCATCATCTGCTAGAGCAATAAGAAGATGGTACATCAACGAACTTGAAAGCATTGACGCTTCATCAACGATCACAATGTCATATGGCAATCGATTACTCGAATGGTATCGGAAAGGTTGCGGTCGCGATGGATTATAATCTAGTAACTTGTGTACTGTACGAGCCGGTTCTGATGTCACGGCAGTAACAACGCTTGGTGAGGCACCTACTTCTATGCATCTTTGTCGAAGAACATCGGTCATACGAGATGCTGCCTTACCAGTTGGTGCAGCAAGGCCCAGTCTCGGCCAAGTTCCCTCCGCAGGAAGAACAGAAAATCGCTCCACTAGATCATGAGCAATTTTTGTTGTTTTCCCCGTGCCTGGCCCACCAAGAAGAACACGTACATGCCGACATGAATCTCGCATGAATACATCTGCAATATCTTGCTCTTCCGAGAGCGATCTGGCGAGATAAAAAAGGTGACCATCAATAATGAAAGGACATCGACTACCCGAATCACCGACAAGTGACCCAACAGCTCGTAATGAAGCGAGCCATGTAGTGGGCTGTAATGGCCAGTCCGGTGCACCGGTCGCACCAATTTCAATTCCGGCTGCCCACTCCTGAATGTTGTCAAAATCAACACAGGTGTGACCATCACGTACACTTCGAAGTGCCAGACAAAAACCAATCCAGGCAAGAAGATCTGGTTGTTCTTCACACTGTCGATGAGCCATTGATACAAGAACCGTAGCGGCTGCGATGTCTTCGCGACCGATAACCCCCAACTTTCTATAGTCCTGTAACGCAGGAGGCGGCATCATGTATCTGCCTCATTTTTTCCAGCGAGCAAATTGCTCAGTTCCTGCCAGAGTCCGTCTGGTGCACGCCACGTAAAGACACCGTATCTTCTTCCTTGGTCATCAATAGGTGTCTGTACTCCTTTCATGCCACGAGTAAATGCATAAACAATGCCGACAATACATTGATCTGGATCTGCCTGAGGCAATCGCCATCTCAGCATGCGAAAAAGGGCTGTCCCATACAGAAGTGCCTGTAATGGATAATGATGACCTACCATCGCATCAATGAGTCGTTCCGGTTCATAGGCTTGTAACGGGTCGGACACCCCATGCGAATGGAGTCGATTACTTTTGTAGTCACAGATTGCGAGTCTGGGGTTGTCAGATTGACTACCCGGCAAACCGAAGACTGCATCAACTGAACCTGTAAGAAGGCCGCCGACCGGTATATCAAAAGCCGGGCCGCAGAGTGTCTCCGCGTACCTTGCGAGAGCATCCTCAGAACGTACGTATTGCCGAAGAATTTTCCCGATAGAAGTTACTTTTATGTTTTTCAACTGCCCACCCAGTCCCATTTCAAAATCCATCTCAGGCAGGGATTGAGAAGGTGGAGTATCTGTTAAGCAGTAGTCACCAAATAGACCACCAAGTGGTGTTGTGAGAGTTTCATGCACCATCGTAGTGAGGTTTTCACGGTAGTGCCCGAGTATTCCATTGGATGTTTTCTCTTTTATGACTCGCTGTATTTCGGCCTCAAGAGGTACGGCGGTTGCATCTACTTCCTCAAAAATTTCATGAACTGTTCTGCCAACTGCCAGACCTGCTGGCAAATCAATTACTTGCTGGTCTGCTGTAGAACAAGGTGTAGACAAAGATGATTGTCTCAGACCGGCAGATAACTGCTCGTCATATCCGCCACGTTCCGGTCTGTAAAAGTCTTCCCGACCACGTGTAGCGACAATACTACTGAAGGACATTCGCCGTGAGGAATGTATCGCTGGGGGCAACGTGGCATTCTTCATGACATCTGAAGACGTTTCTATTCGCAACTTCCGTTTGAGTCGCTCCAGAAGTTCACCCGAGTACACAGCGGAGTCTGGAAATGAAAATGATTCTTGAATGATGCTGGGTACTTTTCCATCAGCTACGAGTACTCCCAGATAGTGCTCCGCTCGTGTTGCAGCAACATAAAGGAGCCGTTTTGACTCCTGATCCTCTGCCTCCTCATGTCGACGACGTGCTGTTGCTGAAGCCTTTTCTACTGCAAAACCAATATCTACTTTGCGACTTCCATCTTCAGCATAGAAAACAGTAGGCCGAGATTTGGCACGCGTATTTTTTGACGCTGGCTTCCAAAGGTCAGCCACAATAACACATGGAAACTGCAGTCCCTTTGCTGCATGCATTGTGAGAACTCGAACTGCATCAGCATCGCTCTCAATACGTCGACTCACAAGATCATGTCTTGGATCCTTTTTCAATAGGTGGATAAATGTTTCGATAGCCTGGTGAGGAGTACAACCACCAGAAGGACCAATGGCATCCAACGCTTCAAAGATATGGAGGAAATCCGTGAGATTTCGTTCACCATCAGGACCCGCAGCAATACGCTGCATCATGTCCACTTCTTGTTCGATTGCCACACCAAAAGCAGCAAGGCCTTGACGCGTCAGCACAGCCGAGAGCTTCATAAGCTCTTCCTGCACCCGATACATGACAGCATCAGCCAAAAGGCCACTCTCTGACAGTGCATAACCAAAAAAACATGTCGCAGCTGCTCGTCGAACATGCCCGTTGCTGGCTGGCTTCTCAATAGCTTCAAAAATGAGACGAAGGTCAAATGCCATGCGACCTGCCATGACACTATTTGTACCACCACTTACCGCTGGAATACCGACCTGCGCCAGTCGTCGTTCAATCATTCGACTCACACTTCCTGTGCGCGTCAAAATGCAAATATCATTCGGCTCTAACTGGCGTGCTCCCGTCTCGCCACGCGGTATGAATTGCACCTGCTCTAAAAGATGAATGACTTTTCCAATGGTTGGACCAACAAGTGACTGCTGACTGTCCGTCTGCCCTAGGTGAATCATCTCAAGGGGCTGCACATTACCGACAAGGCAAGACTCCCTGTGATCATCTGATGCAGTGACATCACTGTAGGTAATTCCATCTCCAAAGCTTACGTGTGAGAATGCCTTGTTCAGGCTTTCCAGAAGAGGCTGATCTGAGCGCCAGTTTGTGGAAAGCGTCCGATGATTCTTCGCCTTTTTCGTAAAATTTACATATGCCTGTACATCCGCGCCACGAAAACTATAGATCGCCTGCTTTGGATCACCGACGCTCACTAATGACCGATCATCACGCCCCGGAAAAAGCCGCGTAAAAAACTCCCATTGAAGACGATCTGTGTCCTGAGCCTCATCAACAATTGCCAAGAGAAACCGCTTTTTCAAACGTTTTACCATCGCAGAACGCGGATCTGCTACGAGTTCATACGCACGTCGCAAGAGATCATTTGAATCTGGTGTCGACGCCATCGCATTGTGCACTCGACGAACACACTGAGCCAGCATTTCTTTTAGATTACAAAGACGGTCAATGATTACCTGGTCTTCTATTTCCTGTTCATCAAACCAGGTTTCGATGAAAGGATCTCCTAATAGAGTTGTCAGAAGTAAACGCAAGGTTGACTCATCCCAGCGTTGACCAGATGCGGCTGCGACAACGATCGCATCATTTACAACTTCATTCACAATGCGGTCCGTCTCTTCAGCATCGACTACCGTTTCGATATCTACACCAGCTGTTCGAAGCACACGACTACAGACACCATGAATTGTTGAAATTGTTGCCGTGTCGAACTCAACAAGAGCTCTTTCGAGCCGGAGAGCTCGTTTCGATCGCTCACTTTCATCAGTATCAAATAAGAAACGTGTAACAGCATCGGCTCCGTCAACAGATGAGCCTCGTAGATCCGAAGCGGTTGAAATAAGTCGCTTTCTGATTCGATGCCGTAATTCCATGGCTGCATTTCGCGTGAATGTCGTTATCAGGATATGTCCAATCCGCAGATCATCACGGACGGCTAACTCCCGAGCCACAAGTGCAGCAACGGCATACGTCTTTCCAGTACCAGCACTCGCCTCAACGATCATGCTTGTGTGAATATGATCACTAGTCAGGTCAAGTTTCATTCTGGGCTGTAGATATTTGTTCTAGGTTTAAAACGTGTAACCGCAACATATTGATTGAAAAATGCTTTCTGTCTTTGAGCGTCTGCAAAAACCTCATCAAAGACAGGGGTTCGGCCATGAACGACTACTTCAAGACTATTTTCATATGAAGCGTATGTGACAAACGAAGAAAATGACTTTCTTGACTTGTCTTGATTGGCAAGAAAGTCCTCAGCTGCCTTACCAAAACTACTGTACGCGCTCACTGCTGCCTGCTGATACAACGTGCACAACTTTTCAAGAAGATGCTGGGAATCCTGTCTGTTTATACTGTTGTCCAGAGTGACTTCACGGACCATAACGGCTTTCCGTGGCTTTCCCTTGTCATCTTCCGCACCGGGTGACCACTTTTCATGCTGGCTATAAACATAGGCACGTTTTGCTGGTACACCCGCAACCATTGCGACAAGTAATTGTGTCAATGCAAGATACTTCGACCGTCGAAATTGCGTTGATGTCTTTGCACCTGGGTGAAGTAGTATGAGTGACAGAGGATCATCCTGACAGAGCTCCAGCGTGCCCGAAATCTGTAGATTATTCACTTCGACACGGATTCTCTCAGCCTGTCTTTTGACAAGCGGCAAGCTGTCTTCATCTGTCTGCTGCACAACTGCCTGGGCAAAACCTGTAATTTCCTCAATTGCTGCCTCGCCAAATCCCCAGATTGGGACATCACCATCTGCCCGGACAGCATCCTTCCATGCATTTTCAAATACCTCACTCTGATCACTATCAATGTAGCCCTGAATGTAGTTGTCTCGTAATTCGCGCTGCTCATAAGACGAGAGCGTCAGCGGAAGTGTGGCGGGAATCTCAACGTCGTCATTTCTCCAAGGATTAATCGCTAATGTTTCGCGTACGAATGGCCACAGCGGGTCACACATAAATGCCGCAAGTGACGAGAGCTCGAGAAGCGTTCGCGGAGCAGGTGATATGGGTTCAGGCATGACGGGCTGAGGTGGTGCTCCCAATGCTTTGGCAACATGCAAAGCTTTTTGATCATGACTCCATATAGTGCCTGGCCGAATCCCAGCTGCCAAAAAATTTCTCTTGCTACACGCATGCCGCGGATGAAACACCTCAACATCGCTATATTGTTCACCATTGTAATTCCAGAGAGGCACCCCGTGACGACCTACAAAATCAATAAATTCAGCCAACGGTGTTACCAACGGTAAGGTCGCATTTGTTGAAACGCTCATTCCGGTACAGGTGATAATTAATTGGTCTCGAGCTGATACAACACAATCTAGAAAACCGCGACGAAGATTGACCCTGGGGTCACTGTCTCCAAGCAATTGCTGCCGCTCAACAAGGTTGTCATGATCACTGACAGTCGCTTCAGCCACATCATCATCAAAGCCAGCGACACAGATCACCCGAAATGGCACTGCACGGAGTGGAATCATAGAAGTGGCAGTAATCGCACCAGTACGCAGAGGCTGATAGCCAACAGCAGCTGTTAACTTTGTTATCAGAATGGTTTTCATATCGTGGTATGGCACTTGGGTTTCAGTCGCGACTCGTCGCAACTGATCAAGTTCATAGACCACTACTTCTAACTCTTCGGTTTCATCCCCAATGAGCTGTATTAGTGATTGCTCGAGGTCATCACACCAATCACCGACTGATTGGTTCTTGGTCACACGACGATCCAACGTGTCGATCACGCGTACGATAGACAGAAGTGGCGCAAGTGATTCTATATCTGCAGTATCTACACCCGTTATTGGCACAACACCACCAAGTGCTGCTTCGGGTGTCCCATCTGGGAGCAAGATACCGAGTAGCATTCTCTCGAGGCCCTGCCACCAGGTGTGTGCTGCTAACCCTGGCTGATCAAGTCCATCTCGCTTACGACGAGGGCCATCAATACCCCAGCGAATACGCGTACGTTCTATACATCGCCGCCAAACTTCGATCGCATTATCATCAAGACCATAATGATTCTGGACCAGACGATGTGTAGCTACCGCTAACATATCATCAACTGAACACCGCGAACCGATGAGTTTGAGCAACGCGATAAGAAGCTCTGCTCCGTCACTTACATCACGAATCCCTCGATCTGCAATGACAAGAGGGAGTTCAATTTTATGGTTACTGTCTGTCAGCGTACGGCTAAAGACTGCTTCAAGGTGGGGCGCTAATTCAGAAATCCGTGGGCTCACGATAAGAATATCATGAGGGGAGAGATCTTCATGCTGCTTCAATGAATGAAGAAGTGCGTCATGAATCACCTCTGCCTGCCTACTGAGATCATGGCAACGATGAAGAAGCAGCGAATCGTCTGCTTTACAAACAGTGTCACTACCGATGTCCCCATCTGCAATTGTCTGCTGTATTGATTCTAAAAGCGACCGCGGCTGCTTGCTGGTATCACTTTCGTGATGAGCTGTATGCTTCGGTGTAAAACCTTGAGAGGCAAGCAGCATTTGGGTCTCTTGTGTTCCGCGTAGCCAGGAAGTAACCAGCGGATCACCAACTTGTGAAACAGCTATCTCTCGCTTCTCTGGAAGATACCCAGGCGTTAATGCAGGGGCCATCTGTTTCCATTGAGCCTGAAGAGGTGGTGACGGATGAACAAGTAATACATTGACGTCACAGCATTCTCCGTTTGTACTCTTCAGTGAGGAAAGTTTTTTGAGCACCTCGGTTTGTTGCAACGATAGTGACTCAAGGCCCGCCACCAGAACTGTTGATGGAACCGGCCCTTGAGCATTTCGATCCCGGGCCGGTGGACTTGGTTGATTGATAGCAGTGCGAACCAGCTTCCAGAGATCAAATTGCCAGCGATCGCTACGAGCCAACGAAGCGAGGAACTCATTTCCGGTCCCGTTCCTTTCTTCAGCCGTCGGTGCAAGAACTGGCTTTCCATCCTCCCATCCCAAAATCATACCTGGTCGTCGGAAGTGGTAATGATCAAATCTGTCAGCAATTCGCCACGCTGCAAGCAAAGG
>JADHSL010000044.1 GCA_016776925.1 Pirellulales bacterium
CCTGCAAGGCTGATTGAAGATGCTTCATGGTTTCTTCGTACTCTGGCTGCCCAGCAAGATTCTTCATTTCATAGGGATCTGCTGCTGAGTTATAGAGAGCCACAGCCGGACGTGTTGTAAATCGATTGATCAGACGATAGGTCCGTTCATCCTGCCAACAATCTCGCATCCATGTTGACCAATATTTTCTTTCGATTTGATCTCGTTCGGTCATTCCCATGAGATGCTTCTCAACATACGCATTCTGAGGCGTCAGGTTCAGGACGAATCGATACGTACCGTCACTGATCGATCGAATCGGATACGGAGGACCCTCTGGATAGTTATTATGCAATCCATACACATACTTTCGGTTTGACGGCACCCGGTCGATAAGGCTCGGAAGAAAACTGATGCCATCACACTTTTCCTGAATGCTTGCTTCGCTTTCGCCATTCAGATCAAGCAACGTCGGAACGACATCAGCGTACTGCACAAGGGCATCTGTCCGTCCAGGCTCGATCATATCCGGACATGAAGCAATCAACGCTGTGTGAACACCGGTACTCCAATTCGTCCATTTATTTCCAGGAAACTGGGAACCCTGTTCCGATGTAAAAAGCACAAGTGTTTCTTCACGTTGTCCAGAAGCATCGAGAACACTGAGAATGTCACCAACCTGACTATCCATATATGTAATTTCGGCGAGGTAGCGCGAAAAACATGCCCGAGTCTCTGGTGTGTCTGCAATATTATCCGGGAGTTCAATTTCTTTTGGTGGATACGCTGATGGGTCTCCCATGACCCAGGGCACATGAGGATCAACAAGAGCAACGACCAGACAGAAAGGGCTGTCGGAATCCCGCCCCATGAACTCTTTTATGCCATCAAGGCTGTGGGCCTTTGTTGGATTTTTCGTACAACTTTTTTCAAAACCATCAACCAGCTCGAACGGAAAGACTGACTTTGGTTTGACATGTATCTTGCCACTTATTCCAACGCGATATCCATGGGGCTCTAAATAGTGCGGAAGGCTTCTCACGCCCGCACGACTTGAGGAATGGTTGTACGCACTTCCATTGGCAACTGGATATTTCCCCGTGAATAATTCTGACCGACATGGCTGGCACATCGCCTCACAGAGATATGCCTGCTCGAACACCAAGCCGTGCGCTGCGAGCTTGTTGATGTGTGGTGTGCGGGCATTTTTTCCGCCGTAAAGTGACAAATCGTTATAGGTGCAGTCATCGGCCATGATGATCAACACATTTGGACGATTTTGCTCATCAGCCAAAAGGCCGAACCCACTCAGGGAAATAACGGTGATAAGAAGTATTTTAAGAATTGATTGCATCAGAAGCCCTCCAGTAATGCATCATCTTACGCCAGAGTGATTCAGATGCCACAATGGAAATTGGCAGAAAATCTGTCAAACCATCTGGGCCTTTCATTATGAGCACAAACACTACCAAACTCTTCTGTGGACTCCTCCTTTTTACATGTTCAATCAGTAACGAGTGCGCTGCAGAACAACCTACACCCATGAAGCCTGAAAACCTCTACGAAGAACACACGGTATCTGTCCCGGAAGATGGTGAAGATGTTTCTTTTCGCTATCGGCTCTTGAGACCCAAGGCTTCTGACTCCCAAAAGAAATTTCCACTTGTTGTATTTTTTCATGGTGCTGGGGAACGCGGGTCAAACAATACTGATCAGCTCAAATATTTTCCGACCTGGATGACAAGTGACTCCCTCCGTAAGAAACACCCTTGCTTTATTCTGGCTCCACAGTGCCGAGAAGGATATCGATGGTCAGCGGTAGACATGACAACCGACATGCAAGCAGCTCTGAAAGCACTTGACCATGTGATTGAAACCGAAGCGATCGATACAGATCAAATTCTTGTCACCGGACTTTCAATGGGTGGTGCCGCCACGTGGGAAGTTGCCATGCGACTACCAGAAAGAATTGCTGCAGCAGTTCCAGTCTGTGGGAAAAGTGAAGAGCAGTATGCAGAACTCGCAAAGGATGTACCTCTTTGGGTAGTCCATGGAGATGCTGATAAAGTGATCCCCGTGGACTGTTCACGCTCTATGGTTGCTGCTGTAAAGGAAGCCGGTGGAAATCCGAAATACACAGAACTCCCTGGCGTTGGCCATGATTCCTGGACCGCTGCATATCATGATGAGGAATTACTCGACTGGTTTTTTAAGCAGCACCGTTAAACAAGCTGTGCGAATTAACAGCATGCAACTTCGACTTATACCCTGTTCTGTTCAACAGACTGAATCAGACCATCTCGAAGGGTAATCACTGTCTTGGCTCGCTCTGCAATGTCAGGTTCGTGGGTCACCATGACAATGGTGCGGCCGGTATTATTCAAAACATCAAGAAGGTCCATAATCTCATTCGATGTCGCTGTATCGAGGTTTCCAGTTGGTTCATCAGCAAGAATAACATGAGGGTTATTCACTAACGCTCGAGCAATCGCCACTCGCTGCTGCTGCCCACCAGAAAGCTGATTGGGCCGGTGGTCAAGACGGCCAGCAAGCCCCACAAGTGTTGCGAGCTTTGTACTGAGTTCACGGCCATCCGGACGAACAGGTAACTGGTATGACAACGGAACCATGATGTTTTCAACGACACTGAGTTGCTGAATCAGATTGTATGACTGAAACACAAAACCAAGATAGCGACCACGGACTCGTGACAGGTCTTCGTCACTCAATGTCGCAACGTCGTGTCCGCCAAGTAGATAGTGACCGGTGGTTGGCCTATCGAGGCAGCCAAGCAGGTTTAAGAGCGTACTTTTTCCTGACCCTGAACTCCCCATGATGGCGACAAAATCACCCTGCTTAAATTCAAGGGTCACACCTGCCAGCGCTTTGACGTCTTGCCCTCCTAGTCGATAGACCTTGGTCACATCTTGAACTGCAGCAACTTGCAGTGGTTCGTGTGACAATTCCTCAGGATTGTTACTCATGACGAAGGGCCTCGATTGGATCCATATTGGCTGCACGCTGCGCCGGGTAGATACCAAATACAATTCCGACACCGACTGAAATTCCGAAGGCTGCGACAATCGACCATGGTGCAAGTCGTGGCTCAAGTTGATGAATTGTTGATGGAAGCGTCGACCAGAGTTCGGGCATAAAGCTTTCAATAACAAGCCGAACACCTTCAACAGTTGGACCGCAAAGAAATCCAACTGCGACACCCAAGAGCCCACCAGTACCCGAAAGCACAACAGTTTCCCACAGAAACTGCTGAACGATCTCACCTTTTGTTGCACCGAGCGCACGTCTGATGCCAATCTCTCTCGTTCGCTCCGTAACTGTGGCAAGCATAATATTCATGATGCCAATACCCCCAACAACAAGCGATATTCCAGCAATTAATAGTAAGAGAACGTTGAACATCATCCGCAACGTTTCGGCTTGCTCGAGCAACTCTTTTGGGACAACAACAGCGTAATCGAGTGTTTTGTGATACCGGCTGAGCAATGCACGGATAATATCAGCGGAGGCATCAACGGATGCTACATCATCCACAACAGCAGTAATCTGATTCAGCTCAATGGTCTCGTTCTGAAAAGTGCCTCCACGAACAGTGATAACACGATCGCCTATTCGTTTCCGAAAGGTACTCAGTGGAATATACACATCACGGTTGTACTGCCGGGCTGAAAAACTTCCTCCGATAGCAGCAGCTGCTGTTCGATCTTGGGCAACGCCAACAACAACATAAAACTCGGTGCCGATCTGAATAGCACGGCCAAGTGGATCCTGAATTGGAAACAGACGTTCAGCAACGTCATGTGCCAATACCACTACATTTTCGAGGCCTCGAAGGTCTGAGGCAGCGAGTGGCCTGCCACGAACGACGGGCAGCCGATTGATAGAAAAATACTCAGGAGTGCACCCGATCACCTGTGCTGAAACGGAAAATTCATCACGGCGAACATCTCGGCTGATTTCGCGCATGGGTACGGCTGATGAGATCGTAGGAATATTTGTAATGATCCGGTCATAATCTGATCGCAATAGGCCGTATGCAATTCCAGAGCGACTTCCACTATCGCTATTGGCTTCTTCTGATGGCTTGATGGTCCTCACGATGATACTTGTTGCACCAAGTTCTTTGATCTGTTGCTGCGCCTGGTAGCTCACGCCCTCTCCCATAGCAACAAGCCATATGACAGCGGTCACACCAATGAGAATGCCAAGGACAGCCAGGGCTGAACGGAGCTTGTGGAGCATTAGGCTACGGAAGCCAAGTTTGAGCTGCTGAATGACGTTCATGCGTCGATTTCACTCTCCACAGCTTGTGCTATCAAAAGACATATGCACGTCTACGGAGCGTGCACTTTGAACTATTCATTCGTGTTAGGGCGACCGGACCACTCCGAAGCCTGTTCTTGGTCACGTGAAAGAGATTCGCCAAGAACTGTTTCTGGATTCAAGAACACTGGCTCTCCTTCCTGAAGACCTTCCACAATTTCTACGAATCGATCATCGCTTTTTCCGAGCATGACAACTCGCCGTTCAAATCCCTTACCCTTCTTTACGGCACAAATGAATTCTTTCCCATCTTCAATCACGGCTGCAACCGGCACTGCAATGACATCCTGCAGATCTGCAACGATGATAGTAGCCTCAGCAGTAAAGCCAGGCCTCAGGGCTTCAGACTTTCCATCGATGCGTACACCGACAACATATTTTTTTGCCGTTGAAAACCAATTTGACTCCGGTCGATTAGACACCGAGGTAACCACACCTGAGAACGTTAGGTCTTGCACTCGTACCACGGCAGGCATTCCTGGTGAAATCTCATCAACCTTTGACTCGTGAACCTCGACGTCTGCTCGCATTTTGGTGAGATCAGGCAGTTGCAGAATGACCTGCCGCTCTTTTACTGACGTGCCTTCTTTGATTTCTGTCTCACGATCCCTCGATCGCGAATTGGCATAAATAACAAGACCGTCTTGGGGAGCCTTGATCGTACACTTAAGGAGTTCGCCTTCGAGCCTTTCGAGTTTGATATTCTCGAGTTCAAGAGCCGCTTTTTCACTTTCAAAACGGGCTGCTGCTGAATCACGAACACTTTCAAGTTCTGTGATCATCTTTGGCTTTGTGAACTTGGTGAGAACATCAAGGGCTATATCTGCTGTCCCAAGATCGAGTTTCGCACGCGCAACTGCCGACTTCTGCGCCTCAAGCTGCTGTGGGGTAATGTAGCCCTTGCGAAACATTCGCTCACCGTACGCCAATGTATTTTGTGTAGCCTGAAGCCGTTCTGTTGCTGCGGTGACATTTGACTCTGCAGTCCGAAGGTCTTTTTTGAAGAGCCCCTGCTTGTATTCTTCTACTGCAATTTTTGCAGCGGCATAGTCTTTATCTGCCTGGATCATCAAGGCTCTGGCTTTTTCATAAGCAATCTTCTGAGCCGTTGCATTTTCAGAGAGGACTGATGCATCGAGTTTGACAATATCCATGCCCTCAGCCACTCGATCACCATCATCTACAAGCCAGATAATAGTGGCCCCACCAGCAACATCACACGTGATATCAACGTTTTCGTCACTTACCAAACTTCCTTCTTCGGTAACTGTAATCTGAAGATCTCTTCGCTGAACTGTATAGAGCGGCATGCCTGTAAGGTCAGCCGCCTGGTTTGTGTCTGGCAAAAACTCAAGAAGACGTGGAGAAAGAAATACTCCTGCAACAAACAACGGGAGAAGCACGAGCAACCATACCCACCCGCGTTGAGAGCTTTTCCCAACAGGCTGCTGCTGTGCTGTTGGATTTCCAAGTAAATCAGCAATAGCAGCTGCATTTGTTGAGGCTGTTGGCTGATCTGATTTTGGCGATGCTGAACTATCCACGAATTTGTCACTTCATTTCAGAGAATTTCGGTCGTACCACTATTCAACTATGTCACTTGTCACTGATTTCTCACACATAATTTTTCATCACACAAAGTTCCTTCCAGGATCGCTGCTGCTCAAGGCACGCACCGATATCACCTCAAAAAGGACGGTATCAAATCTGTCCAAGACTGGTCCTCCTTGACTTCCGCAGACGCAGGAATCACTTCCTTACTGTTTGTTTCATCAGTGTCATCTGATTCCACATCGTCTTTTTTCAATGGCATTGCTCGAGCAATAATACTCGGCAGAATCCCTGGAGCGTCGTGCACTTTAATTTCTGCGTCTCCAGGCAATGGTGGCGGTGGGTCAATTTCTTCCAGATGGTCAAGCCACTCTTGAGGCACTGGTGGCGGAAGAGGCATCTCTTCGTCGCTGGTACGGCTACAGTCCGTGAACGGCTTGTCCACCCACACCCCATTCTCATCGAGATTCATGACACCGAGTTGGTACGCAAGAGATGCCCGAGTTGCATAGTAATTGATCCATATACTTGTGAGAGCATCCTGAGAACTTCGCAGATCATTAAATGCATAGATCAAATTGAGTGTTGCAGTTGGTGCAAGCTGCCCAGCTGCCGGGTCAATAATTGGGATTGAACCATCTGCACTTGGTGGTGGAGGTGGCGGAGCTGGTTGACTCAAGCTCAATCGTGTCTGATCGACTCTACGAATGGCAATAATCACAGCTCGACGCTGAGTCTCGAGATTCCGCTCGTCAAGTTCCAGCTGTCGTAGCAACTGACGGATAGAAAGTTTGATTCGATCTTCATAGCGGATTTGCTGCCGCCGCACCTGCTGGTAGTCAAGAATTGCTTGTCTGAAGTTATTACGTTCGATTAATCGGGTAAGCGGTGCATCAAAACGAAGGCGGCCACCCATTTCACCTGTTGGCGCACGGAAGCGAGCTGGGTTATTGCCTGTCGTACTAAGATTACCGTCAATTTCAAGACCAAGACCAGCCAGTAGTGACATGGCGTTAAATTGAATAAGCCGCCACTGATCAACTAGGGCAGCGCGATTGTTCATCCAGTCAAGTCTATTCGCACGTGATATTTCAAATGCGATATCGGGGTCTATTAGCTCAGGCTCGATTGTGATTGCCTCAACACGTGCACGAGCTTGAATAAGTGACATCTCGTCAACAGCTGCGGCAATCTCAGACACAAGTCCAACAACTGCATCGGCAGTTTCTCGAAGATTCTCTGGCACAAGGGTTTCACCAAGACGCTCGATTTCTAATTCATTATCATCAATTTGTTTGAGTAGACGTTCAAGATCATCGTTGAGAAGCCGCATCTCACGGGCAAATGTTTCTTTTTCTGTAGGTCGCATACGACCAATTCGATACGCCGCCTCCGAATCAACACGCTGAAGATCTGACATCACATCAGCTGCCTGCAACTTGACCTGATCTCGTAAAAGATCAAGTTTTTCAAGAGATGCTTTGATGAGTGCTTGATCAGCATCAGCAAGTACTTGCTCAGTTTCTTTGAGTTCTTCTTTTGAATCTGGCTGAGTCTGTAGAACTGACTTCTCTACGTTCGATGGTGCTTCTTCTCCCGCTTCTTCACTAGTATTCCCTTGACCTTCCTGATCCACAGGAGCCGGCAGCAGAAGCGGCTCTTCTGGTGATTTTTCAATTGCTGGGGGCACTAATTCCAGCGAATTCGGATCATCTTCGATAGAATCCTGACGAGGATCATCAACTTCTTTCAGGGGCTCTTCAGCACCAAAAGAATACGTCGCCAGGAAATCACCTATACCGTTTTGCAGAGCCTGCATCTCTGGGCTAATAAATTGGAACGGCTTAATAAATGTTTCATCGAGAGCCATTGCCGTATCTGACGGAATATTCAACGTATTGACTTTGAACGTTTCGATCTGATTTGCAAGTCCAGTCTTTGCCTGAAGAAGGGTTGCGCGGCTTGTTTCCACGCTCTGTCTCAATTGATCAACCTGCTCGACTCCTACAAGACCAGCCTCAAGATTAGCATCAAGCTGAGCAAGTGCTCGTAACTGTGCAGCAAGGTTTTGCTCCTGATTTCGTATCTGTTGGCGGGTTTGCAAAATCCCAACAAACCCACCAAGTTTGGCTGCACCACCACCAGCAAAACCGGCTCCTCCAGTGCCACCGCCTGCAGTTTGCAGACCGTTCCCCTGCCCACCAAAAAATACGCCTCCAATATTCCCAAAACCACCAACGCCTGTCCCCGAGAACCCACCAAAACCGGTACCACCAAAGAAACCACCTCGTCGCTGAAGTCGCTGTGGCTGGTTCGCACCAAAAACCACCTGAAGATAAAATCCCTGCCGATAGAACTGCAACTGTCTCAGATTAGCCAAGAGTGTTCGTTCAACAATTGTGAGGGGCTCTAAAGCGACAGAGCGACCGGAATTTTGAAGCAAGGGTTGGATAAATGTAAAATCAACCAAGGAAACGTTGGAATATTGATTTGGTCCGGAAAACGTCCAGACCACAGAATTAAATAATCCAACAACGAGCTGGCCAGCTGTGGCAAGGTATCGACGTGCTTGTAAATTTGTATCCGTACCCCATTGTGTAATTTGACCAGACTGATTTAAAGGGCCACGGTTCTGATATGACGTTGTATTACCACCATAGAACTGAACATCAAATTTAAAGCGTTCTGTACTCACATCAAGGGCAGATAAATACAAGGTCTGCAATTGATCCCACCAATTAATAGAGTTGAGGTATGCAAGCTTCATCGATGACTCTGAATTCAACTGAATCGCTCCCGACTCTGTCAGGTCAACGACCTCATAGAGCCGTGAACGCCAAGCCGGATTGTCGAGCGTTGTACGATCACCATTGATATGCCACCGATTGAAACCATGCTTACCGTCAACACAATGCATATAACGATGACTCGTTGGATCATCTGGCGGCATCGGTGGAAAGATTTGATTGTATGGATCAAAAAAACGGCTGCGTTTGTCTGACCGCACGTTGTAATCAAACGGCACTTCCCACCTTGGGTCACATGACTTTTCCTTCAGTAAAGCATCAACTTCCCGATCAGCCTGAAGGAAATAGCGACCGCGCGAACACCCCGCCAGTATGACAGCGCATAGCACTGCAATACTCATTGGCTTCAACCAGATCTCGGTGCGCGACGATTTCATTGAAGACGCCTCGCGGGGGAAACGGGCGCTCTCGTGACTGGCAACCACGACTCCCGTGCACTGGGATTGAACGTGCCGCCTTACTGCCGAAAATCGACTAAAACGCATCGCAAACTTTAACGAAAAATAGGGTTGGGTAGTTTGCGAAGCTTGTATGTTCTGGGAAAAACAAAGCCGTTCAGGCCGCAAGGTCCTTCCAGCCGATACATCTTATCTGCGAGGTGCGCTTAGAGAGTGCGCATCCGCAATTCTATAAGGACAGGCATGTTTCAAGACCGTATGAATCATCCAAAAATAGTGGGTGTTGTTCTCTGCTGTGCAATCGCATCGCTGAGCCTACGGAATCTCTCTGCTGAAATTGGTCTCACGAGCCAACCAGAACCGCTTGGGTATCCTTCGTCCATTGATGATCCCGCTGATGCTATCGCGGAGGAGGACGCTGGCAGTATCTGGCCCCCGGCCAAACGAGCTGATGATTTACAAGTACCTGCTGGTCTTGATCCGGTCCGAAGCACCGGATTTTCTGAAAACCCCAAAGAACTTCTTTCTTGGTTCAAGGAGCCAGCACCCGCCTCCTGCTGTGACAGAAATATCGTTGACCGACTATGGATGGGGCCTGGTGAACTTGCCTACCATAAGGCCCCAAACCACAAACCGTGCACCCGAGACCACACGCGTGTTTTTCGTACCGAGTTTCCTGGCCGGCTCTGGTTTTCAACTGAATATCTCATCTGGGCCACCACCGGCCAGGCTATACCTCCACTCATAACAAGCACTCCTTTTGTCCCCATAACAACTGCTGGTATTGGTGTGCTTGGGCAACCAACAACAAGCACTCTTTTTGGAGGAACGAGTTTTGATGGACCCATGCGATCTGGTGCGCGACTCACAGCTGGCTTCTGGTTCACACCACAGGAGGTTCGTGGTATTGAAGCATCTTGGTTTGGACTAGCTATCACGAAAAAGTCGTTTGATCTTTCAACGACCGGTGGGAACCCTTATCTGGCGCGACCATATATCAATGCCAATAACGGACAGCAGGCAGCTGTTGTTATCCCGGAGCCCGGACCTCAACCCGGCACCAGCCCAACACTCCTTGATCAAACCGCTGACGCAGCACTTCGTAGTCAATTTGGAAGTGTTGACGTGTTATATCGATATGACACAACAAAAGGAGAAGATTTTCATAGACGCTATTGGGCTGGTGGTTTTCGATATTTGATGCTCGAAGATCAACTTGCAGTAAATCTGTCATCAAGTGTTTCAACCGGAGCGACAAGTTTTGACACCTACACTGCATCAGACTCATTTCGAACACTCAACCAGTTCTACGGTGGTGAATTTGGCATGATTGAGAAATGGTGGCGAGATCGATGGTCATTGCAAGTTCTTGGTAAAGTTGCACTCGGTGCAACAACTGTGAGTACTCGTATTAATGGTGTCACAACAGAAACAGCAACAACCAGTGCTGGCACAACAACAACAGGCACTTATCCGGGTGGCGTTCTCGCGCAACCGACGAACCCAGGGAATGAACAGTCTTTGTTCGCCGCTGCTGGTGAGTTTGGAGTCACGGCTGACTATGCCATCTGGTCACAGTTTCGACTCTCTGTCGGATACTCACTGATTTACTGGACGACGGTTGGTCGAGTCACTGATCAGATCGATCCATCTGTCAACCCGACACAATTTGGTGGTGGAACACTTGTGGGAACACCTGAGCCGAGCTTCAATCTATCGACAACTGGCTTCTGGGCCCAGGGTATCAATGCCGGACTTGAGTACCAGTTCTAATCACAGAACAACACCCCGGTGTCGTTTAGCTAAGCTATTCAAACGTTTTTCAATCCCGCTCAACGCAACCACCTCGAAACGCACTGGCATGGTCCCACAAAACTGAATACTGCAGCTGAAAACCTAGCCACGGTAAGCGAAGACCAGTTCGAAACAGAATAACGCCAGGTACACCCGGACTCATCCCACCGGCTTCCCATGGGCCCGTAACTTGACCACAACATCCCGGCCAAGAATGCCCCGCATTTTGTAGGCAAGGGCCGGCTTTTTATCGAACAACTTGTTCAAACTTTCCTGAGACCAAGCCAAGACCTGACTTGCCTCAGTGGCGACAACATCAGCCGTTGCTCTTTCACCTGAAAGGAAACTCATTTCACCAACGAATTGCCCCGGTTCATTCCGAGCGATAATCTCTCCACCTAACCGTACTTCTAAGGCCCCTTGCTTCAGCACCTGAATGTCGTGAACCACCGAGTCACGCTGCACAATCAGTGTTCCAGCTTCAATCTCGCGCCATTCGCCTAGTTTCACCAGCTGGCGAAATTCGCCTGGGGTGAGTTCAGAGAAAACGTTGTCGTAGAGTGCTTGCTCAGGCCCATCCAAACGGCGCGGCCGACGCTCCCGTAACAGGATGGCGATCTGCACCGAATTGACCGCCATAAATAAGAGATTCCAGGCTATCGGCGCCCAAAGAATATGGTCACTGCAGTTGCAATAAAATGGAAGAAGTGACAAGCCAGCAAAAATTGTGAGCACGCGTAACCAGAGAATGTCACGAACAAGATACGACGTGAGATACAAAACGTTGGCAACGTGCACCATGTCTTCCACGCATGGACAATACATGATGGCCAAAAATAATACAGCCGGATCCATCAGCCCCACCCCCTCAGAAATATTCTGGATACTACAAATGCATCATTTCAACTACAACGCTTTTTGCTTACAGCATCCGTCTCGTTCGACTCGGTAATTTCTTCCTCGTCAGTTGCAATCTTAAACTTCCAGCCATCGATAACCGTTCCTTCTGTTTTCAGATGTGACATCAAGAAGAACAGACGACGCCTGGCATCGCCCTCTGGACCTTCCGGAATATCGCTAAAGCGATCTCGAAGATAGTACGGGGCCCACGCCTGCGAGTAGAGCGTGGCTTTCAGGCGTAACTTTCGGCAATCAAAACATTCCGGCACCGTGACACGATAACTGACAATATCTGTACCCTGCCCATCAGCATATTGCGGATCTTCTCCTACACCATGTGGGTGTGTCGCTTCAACAAATGCTGCTGGCATCTCACTGCTCGGCCCCTTTGCTGACCACCCGCGAGGCAAAAGCCTATTGTCTTTTGCGTCATGTGTCCGATGCAGAAAACTTGTTGTAAATTTTCCGGATGCATTCTGAGTCAACTCTTCGTAAATCTGAACCTGATTCGGATTACTGATAACACGATGGTGCGGCTGATACGCTTGCTGTTGATGTTGACCATCTCCAACCTCATCAAAAAATTCTGACGGCAATACTCGGCCATTCTCTCCAACAATGACGCCGGCACCATTTGTTAAACCCGAAGACCAGATAATCCGGTCACGTCCATAGGTACTGTCCACAAGCAGAAACTCGATCCACACGCGACGAAACCCAACACCACTGGGTAGACGATGACCGGTCAGGTTTGTCACTTTCACATCAGCCGCTATGGTCTGGCCAGCAGTTTCCACATTCAGTATTTCAACGGTGGCCGTATTTTTCTGGGCGTTTTGCACATAGTTATCAATGGCAAAGTGAATCCCTTCCACGCCGGTTTCATAATCGGGTAATCGAACTCCGAGCACATCATTGAATTGCCTGAAGATTTCGAGCAGGAAGACGTTCATCCCCTGGAATGTATGCCGCCGAAAACCCTCTTTACGAAATTGAACATGATGATCCTCCCGTGCAATTGAATGATCAGATTCAGGGTATTCATGGTCTTGAAGTACAGCAATCTTCGTTGCAATCTGATCGATTGAGATATCACCATCAGGACTCTCATACCCTTTGGGCATATGGCATTCTTGACAGCTTCGTGATTCGGACGTCCGGCCGAATTCATCTTGAAAACTACTGTTGAGCCACTCTAAATACGTCGCCTGCTCAATCTTATGTGCAAAGCCTTGGAATTGTGGTGTCTTTTCAGATGCAAGTAATTGTTCCAGCTGGTCTTGTGGCGGTTGTTCAACCCCGGCAGGAGGATGCCCCAACGGCCAGTCGAGGACTGGCAAATTAATCACATGACACGTCGCACACATTCGTGATGATTGAATAAAAGGACTGTGTTTTGGAGCGGCTCCAAGCACTTTGAGCATTGGCTTGGTGACAACGTCCTTGAAAGGTCCGTAAATCTCATTTGCAGGACCCGTCTTAAATTGGCCCGTTATTGAATTGGCCAAGAAACCCTGAAGATCTGCATACTCTTCAACCATTCCGTGACAGACGGTGCAACTGATTCCATCCCGAGCGAGGCCACCGTATTTATGGTGCGGGTGATTTGGATCGGCAACGTGAAACCAATCGAGACTTTCTTTGCCCTTTGTTTCCCATGGTTTTAGCCCTGTGTCATATTCATGCTGTCGTTTTCCGAGGGCACCATGGCACCGCAAGCAGGTATTCACTACTTGATCTCCGTACACATCGGCCTGCTCACCGGGTAATTCTCGCGTAAGTTGTGATAACTCACTTTCAAGCTGTGCATGAAAAACAGGATCTCGTCCCGCAAGACCCATTGGTGACCATCGCCACTCGCCATACGGTGACACGTTGAGACCTCCCCGTTTGGTTTCCAGAAACATGACGGGGCTTGCGCTGTGCCGACCAGTGGCAGCACTATGGCACATCATGCACTGATCTGATGTCAGAAATCGTTCAGGGATTGAAGCATGTGGCGTGACACGATCATTCGACTCCGCTGGAAACTTCTTCACCTCTGGATACGTAACGTATCGTGCAGATTTGTAGGTATTAAGAAACTCAAAACTTGGTCGTGTTGGACCCGGCCCCTGTGGGGCACGCAACTTGGGAGGATCTGGATCATGGCGGAAGTCATAGGGCTGCAGCGCAGTTGGAATTTCTCGCCATGTATTATCGACAAAATATTGAATAGGTTCACCCGAAAAACCCGTGATATTCCGAAGCGACGAAAACGTCCCACCCTCCTCAGCAACAGAATGACACCGTACACAGGCGAGATTAAACCCAGCTTGTGGATACTCAAAGGAGTCAGAGCTGTCATATTTCTGACCCTCATACACACTTGCCCAAAACCAACCATCTGGTGATCCAGAATTATCTTTGATCATTACATCACAGCCAGCTGAGGAAGGGAGCTGTAACACGGCAAGAATTTCTTCTTCGGTCATGCCTTCATACCGAGCGGCTGGTGGTGGGAGCATTTCTTTAATGATCATTCCACCGTCGGGAATAGTACCTTCACGAGGTGCTTTTTTCGGCGCCTGCCCCGCATCCCGACCCTCGGGCCAGAAATCCGGATTGCCTGTTAACCAGTACATCACCTTCGGTGAATAAAAGCACCGGACTGCGGGATGCGTTCCGTAGTATTTCCCTTTCACATAAGCACCGGTATCACGCACGTACTTGTCGTGACTCCATCCTAACTGTGTTGCGTATGCTCGGCTCTTGATAAACGGGAAGAGTATTTTCTCGTACTCGATATGGCTCATCGTTGTAGGCAACGGCAGCGGGTGCTCTCCAGCATGGAGACCTGGCACCTTTTTTGAAGCTGCCAGGTGGTGGGTGTACTCAGCTACCTGTGGTGATTCAGCTGCCTGTGTCAAACCAGCCAGCAGGAATGCACCACACACCAATACCAACACCACACGAATTGATCTCATATTCTCTCTTTCACAAAATTTCATTCCACCCGATTCTCATTACGAAATATCGTCATTTCTGCAAACGCATCTTGCGACTCGTCTGCGACTGGATCGCTGAAATACTGATAATGCGCAATTCCCTCGATAAGGTGCAACGACACCGGCGAACCGAAACGGTGAAGTTTGCGGTGTACGAAGACAGTACGGCTTAAAAACAGATACCTCGTGCCCAAGACCAGTATTGCTGGCGGACACCGTTCACGATATGCCGAAGCGGCGAGAGACAGGAACCCGCGAGATCATGACTGTTCGCGTAGAGGTCTGCCAGACACACTGGCAGAGCACAGTACCTGAGCAGAACATTGTCAAACCGTTTTATTCGTCGTGAAACTGATATCAAATCTAATGGAATAAGCGCAGATTTTCATTGATATCGTGTGTCTCGATACGAAATAAACTTGCGCCATACTGATTCTCGAGAATGAATCTCATTATCACTGTCTATAAAAAGATTTTTATGAAAGTTAAAAGATTCCTCTGCCCGAAGTGCTATTAGATTGCTAGGATTTAAAAGTAGACTATCAACGAATCTTTCACTTACCTGTTTTGAACGCTGGAGAATTTGATGAGTTTTCGACTATCACTGAATGAAGAAGTTGCCGCCGCCCTGAACGAACAAATACGTATCGAGTCCTC
The DNA here is from genome assembly GCA_016776925.1 of Pirellulales bacterium. Classification (GTDB taxonomy): domain Bacteria; phylum Planctomycetota; class Planctomycetia; order Pirellulales; family UBA1268; genus UBA1268. The sequence continues at coordinate 15,415 of JADHSL010000044.1, forward strand.
CGCAGCGTTCCTTTATTTTTCAATGGCTTCATGGGCCAGTGTTCGTGGATTAACAGGAATGGCAAAATGGTTTCGTACGGAAGCAGCTGGTGAACTGACCCACATGGGCCTTTTTGTTGATTACCTGAATGACCGAGACTGCCAAGCAAAGTTTGCAACAATTGAAGCGCCTTCCTGTGAATGGGACAATCCTGTTGTGGCTTTTGATCAAGTTCGAACCCAAGAGCATAAATTGATGCAACGGATGAATGACTTGATCGATCTGGCAGACAAACATAACGACCATCTCACGCACAGTTTCATAACACAGTTTGTTCCACAACAAATTGCTGATACTGCTGAAGCTGATGATGTCCACGATCGACTCTCCTTAGTTGGCGGAGACGGTCATGGCCTTATTCTGATTGATCAGGAACTCGGTAGAGATGCTGAGGGCCACTAACAGCGGCTGGCAAAGATGTGGTTCTCTCCTTCACGCTTTTTGTAGATATTCAATTGAATACGCCTTCCATAAAAGGAGTCGTTTCAATGACTCAAGTATTTATTCACCTGTCTGAATGGAAAAAGTGAAGTCGTTATTCAACAAATCCATAATCAGGATTCGAGAACCCCCTCTTTTGAATGAGAATGGGCTGCCAGGTTTGTGAAACCTTGTTTGCAAACACCCTCCTCATCAAAAGCAAACAAATATTTCCAAATCCATTTTTGGGTATTTATACACTTACTTCCCTGCTCGGAAATGCCTGAAATCGGTTCACCGGCGGGGACGTGTCGTGTCTCACTGGAAGCACCGATCACCTTCAGAGCCGCGTGCATGCTTTTATTTGTTTTTCGTGTAACTGAGCCGATTTAACACGACTTGAACAATACGTTTCTATAAACCCTCTGCCAATCGCTCCCCCATCGGCAGACTCCCAACAACTCCTCTGTCGGTGGGGGGGCACCTTTACCAAATACATTCAGTCCCACGCGAGACTAGGATGGAAGAATGTTGGATCGGCCACAAACTGATTTACTATGTTCGTTCAAACAATCTTTTATCCAGCATCTTGAAACCAACATCTATGAACATACGCGAACTGCTTGATTGTCTAGACGCACATCCATCGCAACCTATGCATTGGATGCTTCCTGACAACTCATTTGTACCTGCTCATTTCCATGTGACCGAAGTAGGACGCATTCAAAAGGACTTTATTGACTGTGGAGGAACACAACGAAGCCAGGTGACATGCCAACTCCAACTCTGGACGGGTGATGACCTCGATCACCGGCTGGAAACAACAACGCTTGCAGAGATCATTCGACTCGGGAGGCAGGTGCTCAAAACCGATGAACTTGCAGTTGAAATAGAGTATGAAGGCAATACGACGGCACACTATCCGATTGAATTGGCTGACCTGACACCGTCCGGTTTACTCTTTACGCTTGGTACGAATCACACCGCCTGCCTTGCACCAGAGAAATGTGGCGTCGGTACCAGTGGATGTTGTGAAGAAGCGAGTCAACAACAAATTCTATTTGTTTGTATTCATAACAGTGCTCGTAGCCAAATGGCAGAAGCATTTGTAAATCAGATGTGCCAAAGTTCCTTCCTGGCATCAAGCGCAGGAATTGAACCAGGCACTCTTAATCCGCTCGTTGTCGAAGTGATGCAAGAGATTGGCATCGACATCTCAAGTGCAGTCACTACCGGCGTCAATGAAGTTCTTCAACAGGGACGTCATTACGACCGTGTGATCACTGTCTGTGATGAAACAAGCGCGGAACGTTGCCCGTCTTTTCCTGGACTGGTTACCCGTGAACATTGGAGCTTTCCAGATCCATCAACGGTGACAGGGAACCATGAAGAAAAGTTGGTAGAAATCCGAAAGATTCGTGACGCTATCCAGCAACAAATATCCGACTGGTGTCGATTGTCCTGCCTAGCTTAACTCTGTTCGAGGAACACATCTGATTGGGATGTGTTGCCGGCTCTTCTGGCAGACCCTATGATAGAAAGGGTCAGGAGAGAGTCGAAAGACCGCCGAAGGCTGAACGCTCAGGCAAAAGTACTGACATTTTATAATTCTGTTGGAGAGTGACAACGCAAAAGGCGGCGTCCACCGAAGGGGCAAACCCCGAGCCGATGCTCACGGGTGAATCTCTCAGGTCCAAGGACAACAGGGTTCCCAGCATGGTTTCGGCCATACTGTTTCCTCTGGCGGATAGAACACAACGTCAGTTGCCACAGCACGCACAACACGCGTCGGCACAGTCAGGAAAGGAACCTTGTATGTCTTCTGGCACAGCTTCTCCACACACTCTTTCATCTGAATCTCACGCACCTGCGTGTAACAAAACGACTGCATCTGATGACAATCCAGAATTTGCAGGTCGACACATTGGCCTTTCACCAACCGATGAGCACTTCATGCTTGAAGCCATCGGAGCAAAAAGTCGAGATGCGTTGATTGAAGAAATTGTGCCAGCGAGCATCCTGAGGCGAACGGTGATGGATTTACCATCGGCTGTCTCAGAGCAAGAAGCACTTGCAGAACTGAAGGCTGTCGCCCAGCAGAACAACGTCTGCAAAAGTTTCTTGGGTCAGGGGTACTATGGCACGCATACTCCAGCGGTTATCCAACGAAATGTTTTGGAGAATCCTGCCTGGTACACCGCCTACACACCGTATCAGGCAGAAATCTCTCAGGGCCGCATGGAGGCAGTGCTTGCATTTCAGACAATGATTTGTGACCTCTCTGGCATGCCTATCGCGAATGCTTCTCTTCTTGATGAAGCAACGGCTGCTGCCGAAGCAATGACATTAGCCCACAGAATGCAAAAAGGTCAGGAGTCTACCTTCATAGCCGACCGAAGGTGCCATCCACAGACACTGGAAGTTTTGGCAACACGAGCGGAGCCGCTGGGTATTGATCTCATTATTGGTGATGTCGCAGACATGGTTGATGAGGAAACATATTTTGGTGCCCTCGTGCAGTACCCAACCACAGAAGGTGACATACCGGACTGGCACGGCCTTGCAGATCGAGTTCACGAACACAAGGCACTCCTTTGTGTTGCTGCAGACCCTTTATCATTGACACTTCTCACACCACCAGGTGAATGGGGTGCGGATATTGTTGTGGGATCAACGCAACGCTTCGGTATGCCTATGGGCTGCGGAGGTCCGCATGCGGCCTACTTTGCCTGCCGCGACGCATTCAAGAGGTCACTGCCGGGACGACTTGTCGGTGTCAGCGTCGATCATTCCGGAAGACCAGCATATCGCCTGGCTTTGCAGACTCGAGAACAACACATCCGTCGCGAGAAAGCGACCTCAAACATTTGTACCGCGCAGGTTCTGCCTGCTGTCGTTGCGGCAATGTACGCTGTCTATCATGGCCCCGTGGGGCTCAAGAAAATTGCGGAGAGTATTGCAAAGAAAACCGCTCTTCTCGCAACCGGCCTTCAGAAGCTGGGTATAGAAATAACGAATCAACACGCCTTCGACACGCTGTGTCTCCAAACTGGTGAGGCAACCGATTCCTTTATAGAGCGCGCGCAGGATGCCGGAATGAATCTCCGAAAGATTGATGCGAATCATATCGGAATCAGTCTTGATGAAACGACATGTGATGCTGACGTACGCACTCTGTGGGACGTTTTCACGCTACCGGAAAATTCTGTCGAAGACCTGAAAACATGTGAACCATCAACTCAGTCACTTCTTCCGGACACCTGCATTCGGAAAAGCGACTTCCTCACCCACTCTGTCTTTCATGCACATCGCAGTGAGACCCAGTTGCTCCGGTATCTTCGTGAATTAGCTGATCGTGACCTTGCTCTCGACCGAACAATGATTCCATTGGGAAGTTGCACCATGAAGCTGAATGCAACCAGTGAAATGATTCCGATCAGTTGGCCCGAGTTCGCTGACATCCATCCCTTTGCACCATCTCACCAACTTCAGGGATATCAAATTCTCCAGGATCAGCTCTGCAAGTGGCTGGGTGAAGCCACTGGATATGCAGGCATCAGCCTTCAGCCGAACGCTGGAAGCCAAGGAGAATACGCCGGACTCCTTGTCATTCGGGCCTGGCAACGTGCTCGCGGAGAAGGTCACCGAAATATCTGCCTGATTCCAGCATCAGCTCATGGAACAAATCCTGCAAGCGCACAGATGGCCGGCATGAAAGTTGTTGTCACCGGCTGTGACGACCAAGGAAATGTCGACCTTGTTGAACTTCAGGAAAAGTGCGAGCAGTTCACTGATCAGTTGGCTGCTGTGATGATTACGTACCCAAGCACTCACGGCGTCTTCGAATCTGAGATCAAGAATCTTTGTGACATTGTCCATGATCATGGTGGGCGGGTGTACATCGATGGTGCAAACATGAATGCATTAGTTGGAACCGCCGAACCCGGGCACTTTGGTGGTGATGTGAGTCATCTCAATCTTCACAAAACATTTTGTATTCCACACGGTGGCGGAGGGCCCGGTGTTGGGCCAGTCTGTGTTGTTGAAGACCTCGTGCCTTTTCTGCCAGGCCACGAAACCAGTGGTGTCCAAACGAGTGGCGGAGTCGGTGCGATTTCTGCGGCACCTCTAGGAAATGCCGGGGTTCTCCCAATTAGTTGGATGTACTGTCGCATGATGGGCAGCTCAGGGTTACGACACGCAACGGAAGCTGCAATTTTAGCGGCCAATTACGTCAGCGTACGGCTTCGAGATCATTATCCCACGCTCTATACAGGGACACATGGACGCATTGCCCATGAATGCATTCTGGACCTTCGGCCACTGAAGGAAACAAGTGGTATCACTGCAGAAGATGTTGCCAAACGACTTATTGACTACGGATTCCATGCACCGACATTGAGTTTTCCAGTTCCTGGCACCCTGATGGTTGAACCGACAGAGAGTGAAGATCTCCATGAGCTTGATCGATTTATTGAAGCCATGATTGCTATCCGTGAAGAGATTCGGCACATCGAGGAAGGCACGTGGCCACAAGATAATAACCCTGTCATCAATGCACCACACACCGCAAGTTGTATTGCAGATCAGGACTGGACAAGGCCTTATACTCGAGAGGAAGCAGTCTTTCCTGTCGCTGAATTAAAGCAAAAAAAATACTGGCCTCCAGTCGGTCGAGTCGACAATGTGCATGGCGACAGGAATCTGTTTTGTAGTTGTGTTCCCGTCTCAGCCTGGCAGGATTCTGAGTCATAGATCACGGTCAAAAAAATGTTCGATTCAACTTTTTTTGTCGGCTGGGGAACACTTTCTCTTATCAATGCCGGCCTAGCGCAAGGAAAAGGTCGGAGTGGACTGGCATGGTGTCTCATCTCATTGCTGGTGGGTCCTATTGCTACTTTTTTAATTGTGATACTCAGTCGTATTGAGAATGATTAGCGTGCGAGAGCGCTGAGGAACTCACACACGGCCAGAGCACGACCGCCAGAGCAAAAATGGCAAGGATTCCACAACACTGCCATGGATCATGCCATCCATACAGTGCGGCAAAAAGAAGTGTCGCACCGCAGTACATCGCAGCAGCAGCCAACACGAACCGCGATGGCTGTGTTGATTCAGCAGGCTTATCGCGGGCCTGCGTCTTGGACAAGAAGAGCGTTCCGACAGTCAGGGCTG
>JADHSL010000045.1 GCA_016776925.1 Pirellulales bacterium
GGTACTCCTGCTACAACAGTGAGCACCTTGGCAATCTGTCTCGGCTGCCACCCTAGTGCCGCAAGTGTACCGAGAGTCCGATGCTGTGAGGACACGAGTAAACCAAAACATACCCACAACAAAATAATCGCAGCCACAACAAGAAAACTTGAAAGCGTCAAAAAGAGAATGCCAAAGGGTGTCGACCCTTTGGCAGCCACATTCGCACGGGCTGCCAATGGGCGAACTCCCAAACCCACCGATTGTAACGGGACGGCAGCAGCAAGACTGGAGGCAAGCTTATCCATTTTTCCCTGCGAGAGAGATGGAAGATGCCACGCTGTAGTTTCACCAAAGCGGCTCCCCGCAATCTCGCGGGCCCTTACAAGTGGCATAAACACCTTTGGCGCAGATCCATACTGCTTCCAATATTGATCATCTTCGTCGTGCGGTGCAGTTGTCCGAACACGCTCTCGTTCGAAAGGGAAGGGGGGGTCCCAGTCGGCAATCGACTCTTCATCAGTCACTCCTTCGACAGTCGGCACAACATCCTGAGATTTCGCCAAGCCACTCATTGCTGCAATACCACCTATTCGACAATGATGAACACGTTCTGCCACATTGCCATGGATTGTCTCTGGAACAAAAGAGTGGAAACTTATTTCATCACCAACGGAAACCGGACTTCCTTGCGCAGCGAGATCATCAGCAAGCCAGCTATTGATAATGACTTCATTTCCAACTGGCATTGGTAATAACTGACCATCCTCACCAACAAGATCACCAACCGGATGAGATGTATCCTGGATTCCAAGTATGGTTGAATATGGAACTTTTGCCTTCGCTGCCTCGCTTTTCATGGAGATCTCGTTGGCAAGAAACACAAGCGACGGCACCCCTCCCAAGTCAGCCATTGTATGCTGTGCCGCATTGTCCACAGCTTGCTCAAGAATCATTCTCCGACTTGTAAGACCTAGGCAACTCCCATCTCCATAACGCTTCAATACAAGTCCAATGTCAAGCAACGTAGGCTCTGAACATTGGTCTAGTTCATTGACAAAGTCTTGGGCACAGGTGCCTCCTACCAGAAAAATCCCATTCCTTTTGCCAGACCAATCAAGAAGCTGTTCAGCAAGGGTTAATGAAACCAAGGCAACACCAGCAGGCGGTTCTGAGGAAGAAACCGAAAAGTCTCCAACACTCCCTGTCGGTAAAACCGAAGTAAGAGTCACCCGCCGGCTGCGGCTCGAACCTTGACGGCGGCCAAGCGGCGTATCAGAGGGCACTGCAGATCGCTCATTCACACGAAGAATGACCGGATCTCCTACTTTTAAACCAAGAAGATCCACCAGTCGTTGGCTTAGCTGAACCCCTTTTACCTCCGAGGGAGGAATCTCAAAAAGAAGAGCGGCTGGTCGGTCACAACCAAGAAGTGTTGCGACAGCCGAGGCGCGTGACTGCCCGCCACCTGCCGGACGTTCCACTGTCATTTCTACGACAATAGCTGAAATAAGATCGGTCCTGCAGTCAGAAGAATCGACGTCAAGCTTTTGTTGGAAGGACGCATTGAGTCTTTCGGAAAATTGCTTTCCAAACGGCTCCCTTCCAATAATTACAGCAGCAATTCCTCCAATTCGCTGGCTCACCATTCGCCGGAGTCCCTGCTGTATGGAGTCTCCAACTCCAAGGCTGCCACCAATCACAACGGCGATCACTGCCGCTGTCGCGGCAAGAGCCACCAGCTGTAACGCCCATTGCCGAATACAACAGATAACGAGACCGCGTACTGAACGGATTGGCTGTGAAGTACTTTGCAGAGAAATTTTCATGTTACAAGCCGACCATCAGAAAGACAGAGGCGACGCCCCTGCCGACATCCAGCAACACGCTCCGCTATGGATTCATCATGGGTCACAATGCAGAGCAGGCTCCCCGTTTCATCAACTAGTTCATTGAGAAGGCCAATCACCTGTACGGCCGACTGCGAATCAAGCTGTCCCGTCGGTTCATCAGCCAGCAGTACGGCGGGGCACAACATAAGAGCTCGGGCCACTGCAACTCTTTGGCGTTCTCCTCCGGAAAGCTCAGCTGGAAGATGACTTTGTCTATCCTGTAGCCCAACACGATCCAGTAAGAACCGGCCTCGCTCAACGAGGGAATCCTCGACCCTTCCGCCGGCCAGTACCGGCAGCAACACGTTATCGAGTGCTGAACAAGATTCGAGTAGGCAATGATCCTGAAAAACAAAGCCGATATGTTGATTCCGGAAATCAGCGCGGCGAGCTCCACTTAATTCGTACGGATTCACGTCATCCAACTTCAAGACGCCTGACGTGGGTGGCTCAAGCCCACCAAGGATAGCCAAGAGCGTACTCTTCCCGGAGCCACTTGGCCCCATCACGACAATCCGTTCGCCCTCACCACCAGACAGACTGACGTCTGACAGTATGCTCAACGAGCCTGACGGTGTCGGAAACGACTTCGATAATGATTCTGCTATAAGCACGTCACTGAAACCCCAGACCAGAGTATAAAGGATTTCTTACTAGCTATTCGCTTGGTAACTGATAAGCCAGCATTCGCTCCGAAATACCAGCTGGAATTTTTACCGGCAATGGCTTCATCCCATGCCGCATCAGGCATCGAACGACAACAACTGTCCCGATAGCAACGAGGTTTCCCGAATTCTCAAAACGGAAACGATACGTGATGCTCGAAGTACCTCGTTCAGCAACAGCAATGAAGACATCGAGTGTGTCGCCAAAACGAACAGCCGCTTTATAATCTGCAGATACAGATACCCGCGGCCAACTCACCTCTAATTCACGTCCGACACCTTCACCTGAGGCAAGTTCTCGGCGAAGCGATTCCTCGTCTTCTGGTGCGTTATCTACAACACGGATTCCAAGTTCTCTTAAAAACTCATGCTCCGCAGACTCCATCCAGAAGAAAAATGCCGAAAAATGTGCAATGCCTGCTGCATCGGTATCACGGAACTCAACAATCCGGCGACACCTGAACCATGAGTTGGAGCTGGGCTCGCCTGCCATGAAAACCTGCCGTCTCAATCAGCAACGTAAGGCAAAAGAGCCATGAACCGGGCACGCTTGATAGCCTGCGTTACAGCATGCTGACTCACAGCAGTACACCCTGTTTTACGCCGGCCGATAATTTTGGCTTGCCGATTTACCATCTTGCCAATTAGTTCAAGATCCTTGTAATCGACATACATAGGTCGAGGACGTACCCCATCAATGAAGATGGGGTCTCTTCTCTTCGCCTTAAGCTTTGGCTTCGCACGTTTTCGAGGAGCCTTGGAAAAATTTTTCTTACCGGGCATCGGACTCATCTAAAAACTCTCACATCCCAGGAAATTGTACATCGTTAATTTATATTGCACCATGCCAGCCGGAAATCAACCGCCCCGAAGCACGAGACAATGACTTGTTCCAAACTGAAAACGTAATGCTTACTTAGAATATAACGCATGGAATCCGTATTGCACGGGGGGCTTACCCAATCGAGTAACCCCCCGATTCATACAGATATTCTTTTGAGCGTTTACTCAAAATATCAAGACGTATTTTTAGTACCGATCACCGTAGCCACCGCGACCGCCGCCGCCGCCGCCGCCGCCATAGCCACGACCGCCACCGCCACCATAACCACGACCACCGCCACCGCCACCGCCACCTGATCGCGGCGTTCGCTCACGAGCTTCGTTGACAGTCAATGGGCGACCGTTCATTTCGTGGCCGTTAAGAGCATTTACAGCAGCCTGCATACCCTCATCGGATTCCATTTCAACAAATCCAAAACCGCGTGACCGGCCGGTCTCACGATCGGAAATAACTTCGGCTGAGCTAACCGCACCATGCTCAGCAAACATTGCCTCTAAGTCGGCAGACGTGGTTGACCATGGGAGGTTTCCCACGTAAATCTTCCGGGACATAAACCTTGCAACCTCAAAACCATTGGGAGTTAAAAAAAAGAATCGACTGTGACTCACGCCAAACACACAGGCCGCAACTCCCAAGCGATTTCGAGTGCAGACGCGGATCGGTCGAACGCCTTTGTTGTAACACGCAAATTGGTCAATGCCAACTCAAAACTCGCGAATTTGGCGATCAAACGTACGATCTCGGGCACTCAAAACGCTCGATAGCGTGGAATTTTGAGGACTTTTCAATATCCTGCTATACTCCGCCACTCTGGGGGTTTTATCTACCCGGTCGGCATCAGAAATAGAGCTAAAAGCATTCATGTGACAGCAAAACTTGTAACTTCGGTCAGATATTTCGGGTAATCACGTGACCGACATTCCACGAACATGTCCGCAATGCAACCAGCCAATCTTCGTAAAGAGCGGGCAGGTTTCTCAATGCTCGTTTTGTCAGGCGTACCAGGTGCATACCAACATACATTTGGACGAAAAATGGCGAACCTGTCCAGGTTGTACTCTTCTTTTCCAGGCGCCAGCTGGAGAGGTTGTTTCCTGCCCAAAGTGCCAGACAAATCAGATACATCAAGACGACGATGGAATCGTAAAATGGGAGCGAGATTCTTCCGCTCCGCAAGTTCACACTGAACTCAGCTACCAAGAGACACCCCTTCAGTCTACTGGCGGGCCTCGTCGTACAGCCTTAGCGATATTATTTTCGTGGTGGCAACCCTACCAGGCAGCACTCGAACGGTTTTGTGTGACACTCTGGCCAACGTCACTCTTCACGTTCACAACAGAAGAGCGAAGGGCCCTACGCTTAGCGGGCCGTGGCAACTACAAATTCACAGAAATCAATGACCCTCGCATTGCAAAGTGGTTAACTCACCGAGGAGTTTCTTCAGCACTGAATGGTCTTGAAACAATCCAACCAGCAATAGCAAAACAGATAGTAAAAACTTCAGACTCATTACGGCTGAGCGGCATCCAATATCTTGACGAATCACTCGCCCATCACCTAGCTGGACACAGTGGTCGCACCCTCTACCTCGACAACCTACATCACGTTGATCTTGAAGTTCTTGAAATCTTGATCACTCATGCCGGGCGGGGCCTGTCGCTTGATGGTATTAAAAACCTTTCGATAGAAGAGGCTTCTGTCCTTGCCAGGTATCGTGGACGACTCTCTTTGAATAACCTGAGCAATCTGAACTCTGAGATACTCGCTGCACTTGTACAGCATACCGGCAAAAGTATGTCTCTCGCATCACTAGAGAAGTTGTCACACCCGCAGGCTCAACAACTCAAGGAGTATAAAGGTGACCTGTACCTTCGAGGGCTTTGGGGAATTCCTCTCACCATAGAATCCGCATTTGTTGAGTTTCCTGGGAAAATTGTGCTGAAGCATCATGAGAGACGGCCTATACAAGCATACGCTTCCGTCGATGCCCCTGCGGAAGACCGTGGTGCGCGTATTACATTGGGAATTGTAACATTTGCTTGTATGGCAGCTCTTTTCGCTTTACTCGTGGCTGCCCTCAGCAACTTCTAGAAAATTCCAGAATGGTTTTTTACCTAAACAACTCCGGAGCGAGCCAGAGACCCCAGTCAGCGGCATTTCCATCACCCGCATCTTCGGTAGTAAGAACTAAATCCTTCACTCCCGTCAGAATAATCTCGTACGATTCGGTTTTGCCTGGCCGGACCACTGGCGAACGAAAAACCTCTTTGCCGTCCGCATACACAACGAAGACAACCGTTCCACCGGCCTGGCTTGGAAGACCGCATTCCCCCCTGAGCTGCCGCCATGCACCATCAAGAGCATACCGATGTTCAGACGGAGCATGTGCGTAGATCCCTGACTCAAAAAGTTTTCCAGCTGATTCAAGCAGCGGATCTTTTCGTGGCAAATTGTCGTACGTTGGTTTTAACCACCCGACGACCGCCCCCGTCGGCTCAGCTCTCGATAGAAGCAACGAATCAACTGACTCTGGTACATGATTAGCCTTCAACGTTTGTCTTATTGTGTCACGCCCAAGGAGTACCGCCGCAGCATATCGAAAGGCGTCCTTGTCACGAGGCATCACCTGTCTTGCCGCTTCAACACCTTTTTCGTCCAGCACCTTGGAAAATTCCCGAAGGGCAAATAAACATCTCATTGTTTTGACATCAACAGTCCCATCGTCTTGAACTACATACGGAAACTGAATACTTGTCGTGGCACCATTGGCATGACACGAAATAATTCTCAGGCTGGCTGTCTTCCCAACTACCAGATCATCACAAACAAAGGTAAAGACACCGTGCTGATCAGGCGTTGCCGTAATAGCCCGTGCGTCATAGTCCTTACGACCAGCAGGATCCAGGTAACCAACCAGTGCATACACTGGCGGCCACCCCTCAACGCACCCTGTGACTCGAAAAGCCTTGCGGCCATCAATCGGAACTACTTTCAAGTCAGAAAAAACGGCCTGCCCTTCACACCTGAAACTTTGACGGGAGTTCGAAAATTGAGGGTGCGCCGCAAGCCGAAGTGCATGAGCACGTGACAGAAAAGTACCGTTGCCTTCATTTCGAATCTCATCGCCATAGGTGCGATTGCCGCTACCCATCAACGCAGTCCCGGATTGGGTCTCGTCTGAACTCCCACGGCAATGCGGTAAACCAAGTGCGTGACCGAGCTCGTGAGCCATGCCACCGATAAAAATCGAATTATGTTTTCCCAGCGAAATTCGTCCATACTCTCCGTCAGTAATGACCGGTGTCTTCCGTGGGAGATTCTGAACGTCTAATTCTTCACTATCAAGTTGCCACGCGACTCCTTTCCGCCAATCGCCACCGGCATAATAGGGGCTTTTATGTGAAAATATTTTCTTTTCTGGATCCCATTCTGCAAGGTTTGTGAAAATCATGATGGTCTCTTGGTTAATACGAATCCCTTTCTCTCGGAGGACTGGCGCACACTCCTCTCTGATTCTATTTCCGTCAGATTTCTTGTAATCTCGCCAGTTGCCATGACCAACAACTTCGTGGATAACCATTTCACCACTCGGCTGCACATCAAGATTGAATGAGCGACGGCCTAGACCATGCCGTATCATCTCCTTTTGATAGAAGTTCTGAATGTGCAGCATGACTCGCTGAAGACGGTGGCGATAATTGGAGGGAAAGTCTCTGTCACGACAGCGCCAGACAATGACATGGAGCACTCTGTCTGCCGACGGCGTTCCTTTTGACTCCCACGCCTCAAGAATCTGCCTAGCAGGCTCAATATTCTCCCGTACGTTTTGGCTCGATTCAGCAATCAGTTGTGCGTTTCCTATCAGCAGAAACGCAAGCACCACGGCACAAAAAAGCAGTACTAAATAACGCTTTGATCGTGCCTGGCTTTGTCTGATTGCAGTCATCCCGAACCTTTTGCCAGTCACTCAACAGGGCTCTCACGAAACAGTACGAAGCACATCTTTGCCACTCACTAGTTCACCATACACGCATAACTGAAATACGGCAAAAACAGAATCTTTCCACATCAAACAATGCGGGCAGAGTTCGTGAACCTAGGATCGGTCAAAACCCAATAGGTGCACATACGGGTGATATGTGTCACACACCAAACAGCAAAAGGTAAATACATGCTGGTGACAACGGGTGAATTCAAACTGAGTGCTGACTCGAGCAAACACACAAAAGTGTTCTACAACCCTGTTTCTATCGGCTGGCCTCTAAAGCCTGATAGAGCACCCGCACCTTTTTCTTCCCATAATTCTTGAGAAACTTGGCTCGTGCCCGCTTTGTCTCGAGCTCTCCAGCGGATTTCCATAATGCAATCATTGCTCGAACAAATATGAGCGGCTTACCTAACGCGTTAGCGACTGATTGTTCTGTACGTCCGACCGCATACCGCTCTACACGCCTGGCTGTCTCTAATAATTGCCGAAGCCGCATATCATCGAGATCAGCAAGCGCTTTCCTAGCTTGCATTCTGAGCCGAGGAGAAGCCATTACGGGCTTTTTCTGCAAATGGTTCATCCGAATTCCAATGGTTTTTAAATGAAACGTGACACGCACCGGCGAAGGCACAACGGCTCATCACCTCTACACAATCCACGAGGGTCTTTTCGCTAAATAATGACCCTACCCGCATATTCAGGTCTCTAGGCGGGCACATCTTCATAAGAAACTTCAACGCAACTAAAGAATTAGTACGCACCCAAACCGGCTTTTGTTCAAATGCACTTGAACAACGCTATTTTCAGAATCAATCGGGAAGTAGCACCCAAACCATTGATATGGACGGAAGCCCACAAGCACAAACAAGAAATTTTGCTTCAGACCAGAATACAGCCAGACTCGATGCTGCATACAGACAGCCCAATAGCTCTGGCCAAAGGGCAGGGCACTTTTTCGAACCAAACATGACAGACGGGAAATGCTTCACTAAAAAGAAGCCCAGACATCTCCAATCACTTCCCACGAGTGCGTGTGCTCATTCATGATGTCGCGTGCCTCCTTCGTCAGACCTTCTTTGCGGACGCTCAGTTTTTCACCTTGCCATGCTATCAACACACGCACAACTTCCTCAGTGATTATTTTCAGACCATAGAGCCCTAAACACGTGCCCTCAAAAGCCGTGAGTTCGCCAGCCACTTCTGTATTTACCTGCGTCAGACCATCAAGAAATAATGCCTGCCCCTTAAACTCAGCTAAATCTGCAGCCAGGTCTCTATTGATGGTGGATAACCCATTGAGCACCAGGGCTCGTCCCTTAAATGTCGATAGTTCTCGAGCCACCCCCGGGCTGACAGAAGTGATGCCATTGAGCGTCAGCACAAAACCAGAAAAGCCAGCAAGTTCATGAGCAGTGCCTTCGTCTATCGAAGAAAGCCCGTCTAGCAAAAGACCAGACTGCGGAGCCTGTGCTAATTCCTTGGCTGTCTTCGCATCGATTGATGACACATTAGGCAGTATTAAATTTTCCGCTCCCTCTTCGCTCTCAGCTACCAGACGAACTGCTCGGGCCGCTGTTAACACTTCAAGTTCATACTCTTGTCCGGAGACTACAAAGGTCCAGCATGCTATCCATGCGATCACGATCATCTGGATTCTTTTCATTTGTGTACTTACGCCTTTGACTTTTTCTAAAATCCAAATGGTTTGATCAGGAACTGAACGATGTTCCATTGCATTACTTCCTTGGCAGCTCCCGGATACTCATGAGGAATCCCATCGTGCACGACCACAGGCCACCGATTTATTCTGAAAATGTTTGCCTTGAATGCAGCAGAGTATCATGAAACATTCCACGCCTAGCAAATCCTGCCCTAACGACCTCGTCACCTAGCACCCTATTTTGTCTAGCACATAACGAGGTATTGCATTCGTCATATTCCAGAACAGGGGACCCACATTGAGTGACACCTCTGACTGGCTACATCACGCTTTACGCAAATCTTGACAGAATTCAAAACGGCTGATTCACACCACTCATTTCATGCCACATGCCGGTGCACTGGCATACTTTCCACCGACAACTGAATTCCATCAAGATCTTCCAAAGTAGTGAAAGATACCTCCGTAATGGTCTTTTTTTACATTTCGGCTATCGACAACTGTAAAAAAAAGCAGGCATGTCTACCATTTCAATTAGTTATTCGTTCCTCGGCAGGTAGAGCCATGTGTATTGCTTGTGTTGCCCTCATCGCCGCGATCATGTTTTTCCTTGTTGTCGTGGTCTGTAACCCACTGAAGAACTAATTGCTTCTTCGTAGCGGGTAGATCCGGCGTGAAAAATTCACTCCGTAGTTGTAAACATCCACACCGATGAGCGGTCTTCAGTGCCAGACTTCTTTTTAGCCCCTACCTGCCAATAATACGTCGTCTTCTCATTAAGCTTCGGAGGACTGACAATATTTTTTTTAGTTCCCGCCAAGGAGGCAATCACCTCAAGTTTGGTCGGATCTTGTCCAAAGTAAAGCGTATGCTCTTCGGCTTGATAGGCCTCAAGAAACATAAGATCCGCATTCAGTGGGACATTCTTACCGCCATTTTTTGGTACAGGTACTGATGCCGTAGTTTCCAAACGTCCTGGGATCCAATAACGGGTGTCTCCATACTCATAGGCCCCAATATCTGGTGCCGAGCCAATATATTTCTGTCCAGGAAAATTGGCGACCGAACTAGGGAATTCATTTTCATTCACCAACGCTCCGGCATCGACCAGCGGAGAGCCTGCTTTGGGACGAAAATCATAGTTTGCTGGATCCCGTAGATACTTCCACGATGCTCCCTTCTCAGAAAAGTTGTGGTCGGCTGTACCCGGTAATACCGTCGCCACTGGCATTATGGTGCCATCGGAACGTTTCCACCACGGTCTTGGCTCATCGTCCAAATGGAATGACCGACTCCGTAATGTTCCAAGGTTATTTCGAATCAGGCTATGAGCATTACTGTAAATCTCATGCATCACCATAAATCCCTGAACTGACATTGTTACCTGTTCTTGAAATACATCCGGATAGTGGTTATTTCGTAGCACCGTATTGTTCAAGATAAGATGCCGATCACCTTTCAGCTCATTATCTGTCGTATTCCATGTGACATTATTCATGTAGACACCGTCACCGTAGAGCTGGCCGTCCTGACGACGAATTCCAGAACCGTGGTAATCAAATCGCATGCCCTGTCGATTACAGTCATGAGCCCAGTTGTGCGATACAAGCACCTGATGGTGCTTCGTGGTTCCCACATTTAAAGCCGATCCATCATGCTGAAGATTACTCATATCCGACAAACGATTATGCTCTAGGGTGGTTCCTTCACCGACCGCACGAACGCCCTCAGAGTTACCACAACGCGTTATGGTATTCCTTCGAAAAACACTGTCTTTCCCAATCATGACAGCACCAGAACCCCCGTTAGAATTCACGTCCCACTCAATGTCACTAAACAGACAGTTTTCAATCACCATTTCCTCACTGCCCAGATAAACAGGTGCATTGCACCACCGCACCGTGTTATTCACAAAAGAGTTTCGTTTACCACCGAAAAAGCTTGGCATGGTGTTGCCATTTGACGAGGGGTTCCAGGCAGCAACGTATTGAAATTGGCCATGGAGAAATCGGTGCGTGGCTGGATAGTCAAAGGTGCAATCACGCAGCGACACGTCATTGCACTCCTTCAACCAAAAACCGGATGCATGAAAACCCAATCCACGAATTTCAATTTCTGAACAACGATCCAGTTCAATCCCAAAGTCCCGAACCCGTCCTCGCAGTTCCATAGAATTCGGGTCAGCTTTTGCTGGCGGCATGTAATAGACGGTCTTTGTCTTGGAATCGAACCACCATTCATTTGGGCGGTCCAATGCGGCGAGCCCCAAAATATAGTACCCAGAAAAATGCTGGACCTGTTCCTTCGGCAAACCGGTGGTGTCGTACGAGAAATGATCTTGGCCGGTGCGATGATCAGTAATTCGACGAGCCCATGTCAGCCAGTGCCCAATGTTTAGCACGGCAACACAACCTGTAAAATCCTTCCCAGATTCTGCCAGTGCCTCTGGCTGATTTTCAAAACCAATTTTTGGATCTACTTGATAGCGGCTATCACCCTCACGAAAACCAGGCGTTTCGGGCCGATGAAACCGATCATCGTAGACCAAGCCAAAACGCGTCTTCCCAACCCATTTGTTTTTATGTTTATCCCAACCACCGTCCGCACTCCGCATGCATTCCATCATCCGCCAGATCGATCCATCTTCAAATTCTGCATCGGGCCACCGAGCAACATAGACCAGTGTGTCATCATGAAACAACTGATAGGGTTCGAAATCCAATTTCTGTTTCCAGACTCCGTTGCCATTCGGAATCCATGCTTTTGGCATTTCGACAGTTCCGTCAATAACTACAGCGGCCCCCTCCATCGGAAGCATCCTGACACTCTTTTTCTGCACAAGTTTCAACGGCTCTTCATATCGGCCTTCGCCTAACCAGAGCGTGTCACCGGGACTGATACGGCTCAACGCCTTCTGTAGACTTCCGAAAGGTTTACTGCGACTGCCATCATTAGATTCTGATGCTCTCGGCGATACATACACGTTCTCAGCCTGAGCCACACGTAGCCCGAGCAGCGAAACGTAAATGAAAATGAGAGAAATAAATCGCATTGATTTCTTTTCTTGCAGGCCGTTCAGCAACATGATGTCCTATTACAATCTAAACATGAAATTGTGTCTTACTAGAAAACATCTGTTCCATATAGTCAACAGGCGGGGGCAGGCTCCGGACGAGGATTCGAGCGGGAAGTGGGTCAAGTAGATTCGTGCAACGACCGGATTACTGACGAGCCCCGGTTGCCGGCTTGCCCACTTCGGTAGGTAGAGAGACGATCATAAGCATGCCTGCCGGTTATGCTGCCCTCAAGAACTCGTTTAAGAACAATGCCCCCGAAGACGGGCAGATCTCAGCTTCAAATCTCAAGCATGACTTCAACATGAACACGCTACGAAGTGTGAGTTTGGTTTTCTATATTCTTTTTAGTGGCACATCTCATTCCACTCGAAAGCCCCCTATGCAAAAACAATACAATGCAGCATACAAGGGAGGCACACCAAGACAGATGCTGAGAATGCTAAACGGAAGTGAAAGTTCTTCAGAGCCAGCAGTAGTGAAAGTCGTGTCATATAAATATGACACGACTTTCAACCGTCACCAAAGAAGAGTTCTTCACAACCCAAAAGAATCTACTCCCTGCTCGAGTTTTGTTTTTTCCTCATCACAAAAAACAGCTCAATCAAGATTCGGGCGAAGAAGTCGGAGGATCAAAAGCAGGACTCGTCTGTGCACTTTCCTCATCATCACACTGACTCGAAAGTCTCCGTGTATCAGTATGTGCCTGTCCTTGGCGACTCTTGATTTCACCGGTCACATCAAGATCCCGAGAAATGGTTGACCACTGGCGACGTAATTCAGCAAGACTTTTACCAACTTTGAGGCCAACATCCGGCAGCTGCTTTCCATAGAGCATGACTGCAATGACACCGATCACCATTAATTCAAGCGGACCAAGACCAAACATTTTTTCACCAGTGAAGATGTCGCCTGACTACTTGCCTTTAACCACGAACCAGACTTGGTGCACAACGAATCAACTCGTCCCGTTGTCTGGTTACTCTTTAGAACTTGTCGTCTCAGTTCCCTGCCCATTTGGTTGACTGATCCGATCTTCCTCTGAAGAGTTCAGTCCTCGTTTCAATTCAACAATGCCTTCACCAAGCGATCGCATAACTCGAGGCAAACGAGTGCCGAATAGCAGAAGCACGATCCCTGCAACGATGATCAATTCTGTTGGTCCAAGGCCAAACATATGAGGAACCTTTCCTGATCCGCCGAGTGCTCCCCACATCACACTGTGGTTATTTGACGGATAACTGGCGACAAAAGAACTCGTAGCTATTAAGACTATTGCACATAAAATGATAACTTACGGAGTTTCAAGGTCAAATTGCCATCCGATCAACCGGAAAACGTCTACTCAGACCAAACTGCTGCCTTTCTCTCAGTTTTCCGTCTAACCTTAAGTAGCAGATACGTTCGCGATCTCTCAGAACGATCATATATCCAAATTTGATCGGTACTGAAACAAAAGCCCCCACCGTAACGGTCACGGTGGGGGCACGCACGAGTCTCAATAAGAAGCTACCGAAATAGCCCAATTCGAAGTCTTAAAGTCTCTAAAAGTTGGCATCGGCACCGGTATCAACATCACCAACCATGTGAAGGTGATTATGATCGATATAGACGACCTCTTGGCAGTCCTCGTCGATGAGAGTATGCGGAACAGGCCACCCAACACGCTTCACTTCCTGAAAGTAAACCGTGCACTTGTAATGAGCATGATGCAACTGAGCAGGACCGACAAGCGGATAGTGCCTCGGAGGATCGACATAATCTGAAATCTTATGTTTTGTGATCCGGACATTATTGCGTTGTGTTTCGAACAGGAAAGGCCACGGTCCTTGCACAGGTCGAGCCTTCTCAAGTGCTCTCATGACTTCATCGTCACTTGGCTCATCAAGAGCCTCAGTTGGCCCTCCCGGTGGAATTGGACCAAGAACAGGTGCTCTTTCATACCGCTCATAGTTCCAGAACTGATCTTCTTTTTGTTTCTGAATACCGACGGGAACCGGAACCGGAATGGCAAGCGGACCAAGATTTGGCCCCTGCGCAGTGAGCCAGAAACAACCCGTTTGGGTGAACGTTAGTGGTGCTAAAAAGAGTGTTACTAATAAAAGTTTAGACAGGGTTTTCATCAAATTATCCTCGTGCGTAATGTGGAAATAACATCACTGAGGATTCTATCGACCTTGAGCACTAGGTAACTTGCGTGCAGTTTTCTGATTTTATTAATTCCAACGGCAGGCATTTACATAAAAAAACCCGCCCAGGAAATACCCGGGCGGGCCATTTGGAAGTGCACTCAAAAGGGTGCAACCGAAGTATCCATTCAATCAAGCCGTAGACCGCTCCACACAGTCTTTATCGATGATGACTGTGTACGTGCCGCTCATCAAAATCGACGTACCACCAGCCATCATCCCATTCAAGTGAGACTCTACGCCAACCAAGTGGCACCTGCGGATACGGATAAAATGGGCCGATGTACGGCCACGCTGCAGGCGAGTACTGAGTTGGATACTGTAGAGCAGCGTAGTTTGGGGACGACGCGTAGCTTGGCCACGCATAGTTTGGCACGTTCGGTCCATCACCCCTCATTGGAATCGGGGGTGCACCAACACCTGCAGCTCCCATTGGACGCGGACCTCCTGGAGCCATACCTGGCATACCAGTTGGAGGCATACTGGCCGGCGGTGCGCCAGCCTGAGCTGGCGACTGGGCCGAACCCTCATAGAAACGCATAGAGCCCGGAACAACCTGTTCCCCACCTATCATTTCTTGACGTGACATCGAACGCATGCCCACCGGCTGGACTGGTGCAGAGGACGACATCCGCATCGGACGCGGGGTCGCTGCCATTCGTGCTGGTATGCCAGCGGCACTTTCAGGGCGGACCATTTCCTCGTTCGCCCACCCTACCTGTTGCGTTTCACTCAACGCAGACTTTGCATTGGGCAGCTTCTGGGCAGGCCTTTCCCGCTGAACAGGCTGCCGGACACCCGCATCTTCCCAGGCACGCTGAGGCAGAGCCAAGTTCGACTGTCTACCCGAGGCCTGTGACGCGACAGCCAGCCGGTTTACAACCCGTTCAACGCCTGCTGTTGACTCAGCCAGCCCGACTGCCGCTGCAATATTCTTGGCATCGGAAACTTCTCCTTCGAGCCACACAGTTCCCTGTTTTGCCCGAACCTTCACGCGATAGCCATCGAGTGAGCCTGAGTCCCGCAAACGAACAGCAACGCTCTTGGCGATATCTTCTGCATGAGTAAATCCTGCCAAGCTCGTAACAGAAATTGCTACAACCAAGCAAGTAAATTTTCTAATCAACATTACGAACCCTCCTTGCAAATTAAAGCCGGTATGACAGCAGCACTCTGAAGGCATCCGACAACACTTCCATACCTTCTGCTTCGGCAGCGGGCGGTGCTGGAAAGGAGTTTTTTTCCGGTTCTACCGAAAAAATTGGCAGCCAGGAACAAAACACACAAGGCCGGCGTGCAAGGAAAGAAGAGCGGCGGCGGCGGGCGTCGCAAGCTAGGTAGAAGGACGGCGACGAGGCAACTCAATAACGACAATCATCGTCATGAGAGTAAGCGTGACAGCGCTCGTTGTCGCTATTCCTGGACCAAGTTGCAGCGTCACTCCACAGATGGTTCCTATCAACCCAAGAGCTATGAGACAGGACCACTGACCAGTCCGCTCATAGGGCGTGCCTTGGGTGAAACGAGTCGCACCAGCCACAAGAAGCCCAATCAACTGCAAAAGCCCAACAAGGCAAAACAGGGGATTCGCGGTGGTTACGGCAAGACATAGGAACATGTGAGAACCTCAATAAAACCTCTTCTTACTGACAGATTCGAACACTAACAACCTTTTCTCAATAGCACCAGAGCAAGTGAACATGGCAAACATGCGATGTGAATCAGTTGGCAATGATACTTTTTAGACTGTTTTCGAGATCAGTCACCATAAGGTTTCGCTCAACAACAACTCCTTCTTTATCAAGGAGCAGCATTGTCGGGAGGGTCAGCACACCAAGCTCCTCTGCTAAACGGCCATCTAATCCTCCCGGTTCATAGAGCTGCGGCCAATTGAGCGGTTTCGACTGAAGAAAACGCTGAAGTGAGGCCTTGTCTCCATCAAGGGCGATTCCGACAACATCAATGTCTCGCCGATACTTTTCCTCTAGTTCACGGATACGAGCTATGTCGACTTTGCAGGGCTCACACCACGTTGCCCAATAATGGACAAGGACTGGCTTGCCCTTCAAGTTACGAAGCGACAGCTTTTTTCCATCGATTGTTGTTCCGCTTAAATCAAGTGGTTGGCCAACGGCCTGCAACCGACGGAGGGCTCCACTGGCTTTGCGTGCTGACGGTGAAGACGGAAAACGTTCTACGATCTGCTGATACCGCTTCATTGCGGCCTCCTCTTTCCCTGAAAACTCATCGGCGATGCTAATCTGAAGCATCGCTTCTGCCGCATCTTTTGCTTCGGGGTGCGTTTCCACGAATAAGGCCAGTTCTTCAAGCCAAGCCGCCTGGATGTCTTCAATATCAGCGCCAGGTTCTTGCATGCTACTTGCGTACCGGGCAGACGCCAGACGAAAAGCAAGAAATGATTTCAGCGGATCATCTGCTGGCAGACGTTCCGACAATCTCTCTAACTGAGCAAGGGCATCCGGCATAGTTCCCTCCTGCGCAGCAGCGGCAAGCGTCTCGGCCAACTGACGGAACCAGAACTCTCTTTCATTACCCTGAGCAAGTTCCGCAACCTCTTCAAGAATCTGAACCTGTTTGGTGAGCAGTTGTGCCATGTCGGCACCTGTCGCTCCTTGCATCTTTTGCTCAATCGCTCGTAACTGCTCAAGAAATGGCTGCAATGGCTCAGACGGGACGGCACCTGTTTGAAAAGCAGCACCATCGACTTTGGGTGAAAATAAAGAGAACGATTCAGCCACCGTCTCACTGCCTGAGGGCAACTGTGGAAGATCAATCGGTCGCCAGACGTTACCAAAGCAAACCAATGAACCGACAAAGACCTGTCCACCACCTGCGTTGCCTCCGTCTGTTAGCGCGACCACGTTGTCGTATGCCACAACATCGTTACTTGCACCCTCTGTAGACTTTGGCAGAACACCCGGCAAACCTGCCAGCATTGCCGTCCATTGCGTCTGAGGTGTGACCTCCTTCTGCTCCTGTGAGAGTCTTCCAAAACGCTCTCTGGCCGCCTCCACTCGGGCACGCACCTGATCAAGCAGATCTTGGGAGAAGCCCACTCCTGTAAGTTCAGCGTCCGACGGAAGCAGCCGTTGAAAACTTGGCTGGTCTCGATTAGCTAATGCAGTAACAATCTCTGCCGTCGCCTCCTCGGGTGATAGACCTTTCCAGCCATCCAGTATGCCATCTTCATTTGAATCAATACCCCAGCGGGATCCAGCAACTCCTAGCCAGCGGCACTGGTCCGGTTTTGTGTTGTGGTCAGTATCTATATCACGGTAGACCTCAAGTCCGTCTTTGTAATAACTCCATTGATCCACTACTCGATCGCCGTTGGTATCTGCAAAACGTCGTAGCAGAATTCCTTGAGAAGAACGCACAACCCAAGACGTCATGGCGTTCGCCTTTTCCATCGCGAGGGTGGCGGTCTTAACTCCACTGTCGTCTGGAATGTCATACTGGACAACCTGCTTGGGTTTGAGCCCCAGGGCGTATTCAACAGTAGGCTGTGCGGCACGTATTTGACTCGTAACACTTCCAACGATCCAGCAGAACACAACAACATGACTGATCGAGAACTGGATACGACAACGAGGCACATGGTGACCTGGCATTGGATTGAGACTCCTTATTTCGAGCATGAGCAAAACTTCTGTGACGAGCCTACCCTGAGATGGGGATTGCCGTCAGCGCCGACTTTGAGGTGGCCCCGACAACGTAAAAATTGACGACCGGTTGCAATCGCACATCACGGGAGGTTAGCTTTCAAAGCAGAATATTTGTTTTTTGGCTGCTGCGCGCGTAGCTCAGTTGGTTAGAGCGCCACCCTGATAAGGTGGAGGTCCCTGGTTCGAGTCCAGGCGCGCGCACTCTGTTGGAACATCGGACCGAATAGGGTATCGTGTTGCCAGTCATGCAGTTGATCAATTACCGCGTTTACGACTACATACTTCACGCGGGGACGTAGCTCAATTGGGAGAGCACCGCCTTTGCAAGGCGGGGGTTGAGGGTTCGA
Organism: Pirellulales bacterium; assembly: GCA_016776925.1. Taxonomy (GTDB): domain Bacteria; phylum Planctomycetota; class Planctomycetia; order Pirellulales; family UBA1268; genus UBA1268. Next base: position 18,325 of record JADHSL010000045.1, read on the forward strand.
GCCCCTTCGTCTCCACTCTATTACCATTCCGTCACCACACGACCTCTCACAAACCGATCAGGTTTTCAGCGACACAATGACGACGTATTCGAGTGGTCATTCTGGAGTTGCAGATTACGTCACCGGCCTCCAAACACGTGGTGATCTTGAGTCCTGCCTTCGGAAGCACCTTGAACACGACAGCGACCAAGGGCCGCTTCTCGTTGCCTTGGGGGTTGATGTCATCGGACTGAAACAGATTAACGATACCAGTGGCTTCCTTGCCGGCGACAAGCATCTTGCTGCTGCTGCTGCAAAACTTATTGATGCAACAACGCACGCACATCTTCAATCTCGTCTCGGTGGTGATGAACTTGCGGCTATCTTCCTTGGTGCGCATGCCCTCCAAGACGCAACGGTTGCAAAAGAAAAAATGCTGACATGTCCAAACGATCCGAAAGTTCGATGCGGTATCGCACCAGCCGCCGCGGGTGATACTGCTGCTTTACTCATTGAACGACTTTATACAGCTATTCGAAAAGCCTGATTCCAAAACAACACGCCCACCTTATTCCTTCCTGCCTAAGCACACCTTGGACACCCCTATGCCTTCTGCTATTGAGTCGAGTTCTTCAGACACCTCGACACGACGAGACACTATTCGCAACGTAGCCATTATTGCGCACGTTGATCACGGCAAGACAACCCTCGTTGACTGCCTTCTTCGGCAGAGCGGCCAATTCAGAACAAGTCAACTTGAAAAAGAACGCATACTCGATTCAGGAGACCTTGAGCGAGAACGTGGAATTACGATTCTTGCAAAGAATATTGCGATTCAATGGCAAGGGATCAAAATCAATATCATTGACACACCGGGACATGCCGATTTTGGTGGCGAAGTTGAACGTGTTCTCCGGATGGCCGATGGCGCGGTTGTGCTTGTTGATGCTGCTGAGGGCCCAATGCCTCAAACCCGTTTTGTTCTTGGGAAGGCCCTTGAAGCCCGACTCCGTCCGGTTGTCATTGTGAATAAGATTGATCGGCCAGATGCACGTCCGCACGAAGTACTCGATGAAATTCTCGAACTTTTTCTTGAACTTGGGGCTGATGACGACCTTGCTGACTTCCCCTACCTTTTTGCATCAAGCCGAGATGGCTATGCCTCTGCTGATGAAACTGCACGCTCTGGCTCGATGAAGCCCTTATTAGAAATGATCGTCGACAAGGTTCCGGGGCCCGTCGTCGATGACGAAGGACCTCTTCGCATGCTTGTCACAACCCTCGATTGGTCTGACTATGTTGGCCGAATTGCTGTTGGCCGAATTGAATCTGGAAAACTCGTTAAAGGTGGTGGCATTCTCCGATCAACTTCAGATGGCACTCTTCGTCCGGCAAAAACTACAGGGCTTCAGGTCTTCGATAAACTCGGGCGAGTTGACACCGATGAGGCTACAGCGGGTGATATTGCTGCTGTAAGTGGAATCGAGCCAATTGAGATCGGTGATACGCTGTGCTGCTCAGATAATCCACGGCCACTTGCTCGCCTGTCAGTTGATGAACCAACCTTGAGTATGGTTTTTGGCATCAACACCTCACCATTAGCTGGCCACTCTGGTACCTTCCTTACCACGCGGCATCTTCGTGAGCGACTGCTTAAAGAACTCGAACGCAATGTAGCTCTGCGAGTCGAGCCAATTGCAGGCACCGAACAGTTCTCCGTATCTGGACGCGGCCTCCTTCATTTATCCGTACTCATTGAAACGATGCGGCGAGAAGGATTTGAATTATCTGTCGGCAAGCCGCGAGTGATCTTGCGGAAGGAAGAGTCGGGTTCGCTCGAGCCCTTTGAATCCCTGGTGGTTGAAGTTCCACAGGACAAGCTTGGGCCGGTGATGGAACTTGTTGGGGCCAGACGCGGCCAACTTTCCCACATGGGATCACGCGGTGATTTCACGCACGCCGTATTTTCGATACCAGCAAGGGGACTTATTGGCCTTCGAACCCGTGTACTCAATGCGACTCAGGGAACCGCTATTATGCATCATCGCTTTGAATCATGGCAGCCACTTGAGGGTGATGTA